>JANNXB010000161.1:0-11214 GCA_031409355.1 Betaproteobacteria bacterium
CCAGACGACCCATACCGCCGTGACGATCCATGCGGCCGCGATTGGCAGCCAACCGACAATGCCCTCCAGCAGCGGCCCCGAGGCGAGGATCGCGGACTTGAATGTCTCGAACGCCGCGGCCGGCAGCCATGGCGCAAGCCAGGCGGGCAGCACCAGCTGTTCGATCCAGGCCGACCCGGCGGCCGGATTGCCGGCGCGCCAGCCCGGCCAGCTCACCAGCGCATGTGCCGCCCAGGAAAGGAGCGACCAGCACGCGAGCAACATCGCAACCACGGACCAGAGCAGGGCATGAATCATGCGAACCTCCTAGAGCAATGTCGGCAATGCTGCGGCTGTCACGCGGCTTCCTTGGCGGCGGAACGGACCATCAGGCTGCCAACGACGGTGGCGGCAAGAATTGCCGCCACGATGCCGAGCATCCAGGGTATGGGGACCTTGTAGAAATCGAGGATCAACATCTTCACGCCGACCAGCGTGACGATCGCCGCCAGGCCGTAGCCGAGCAGATGGAAGCGGTCGGCCATGTCGGCGAGCAGGAAGTACATCGCGCGCAGGCCAAGAATGGCGAAGGTGTTGGCGGTGAAGACGATGAACGGGTCGGAGGTGACAGCGAAAATCGCCGGAATCGAGTCCACCGCGAATATCAGGTCGGTGACTTCCACCAGCACCAGCACCAGCAGCAGGGGCGTCGCGTAGCGCAGGCCGTCTTTCACCACCCAGAAGCGCTCGCCTTCCAGGTGCTCGGTCACGCGATAGCGGGCGCGCAGCCATTTGAGAACGGGGTTGGCGCCGAGGTCCGGCTTCTTGCTGACAAAAAAGAACATCTTCACGCCGGTGAAAAGGAGAAACGCGCCGAACAGATAGAAGATCCATGAGAACTGCTGGATCAGCACCGCGCCCAGATAAATCAGCACGGCGCGCATCAGGATCGCCCCCACCACACCCCACAGCAGCACGCGCTTCTGGTATTCGGCGGGTACCGCGAAGTAGGTGAAGATCGTCACCCAGACGAAGACGTTCTCGATCGCCAGGCCCTTCTCGATCAGGTAACCGGTGAGATACTCCAAGGTCTTCTGCCTAGCCACCTCTGCGCCATGCAGCCCGCTCAGGTGCCACCAGAGCCAGAGCGCGAAGGCGAGCGCGGCGCCGAACCACACCACCGACCAGAGTGCCGCCTCCCGGATGGAGACCTTGTGCGCGCCCTGCGCCTTGAGGGCGATGAAATCCACCGCCAGCAGCGCGATCACCAGCAGCGTGAAGCCGGCGTAGAGCACGGGGGTGCCGGTATGCGCGATCTCGGTCATGCGGTTGCGCTCAGATGCGCTAGTGGTTGCGCGACGGCGAATCTGCCCTGCGGTTGGGCGATTCGGCCTCTGGATTGACCTGCCGCGATCCGCGCTCCGCCTTCAACCGGCCGGCGTCCTCGCCGGTCGGCCGGCGAGCCGAGTCGCGGCCCTGGCCGTAGGAATCCCGCTCGCCGGTGCGGCGCACCTGCGTCGGGTCCTCGCTTACCTGGCGGCGCTGGCGATCATCGGCTGACTTGGGATCCACCGGCACCGACTTCGGATGGAGCGTGCCAGGGGGATACCCGGGCGGCGCAGACTGCGCGACCAAAACAGCGGCGTGGGTGCTGGCGATCACGCACAGCAATCCTTGCAACAGGAATTTCATCGTGGTTTCCCCTCCCGGTTACATTCGATACTGCAAACCCACCGTCAGGTATTGAAAGCGGGCGAAACTGTAGATGCTGCTGCTGTCGGCGCCACCGTCGAGGATGCGCAGGCCCGCAAATCCCGAGACGCGCTCGCCGATATCGCGCACATAGCGTAGCGAGAGGTCGAAAGCACGGCCCTTGCCTCCCGCCAGACCATCGCCCTCGAAAGTGATGCGCGATTGGCCGTCGAGCCGGCGCTCGCCGTAAAGATGCAGCAGGGGCACGATCCCGGTATTGCTGCGGGTCGCCGTCACGCCGCCCTGCCGCAGGGAAATCTCGGCGTCGCGGATCTTGGCTGTCACGCCGGCTTTCCACGTCCAGTCGGAACTCTCGTGGACCGCGTAACGCCAGGTGGCCCGATAGGAGTCGAAGCGATACTTCGCTTCCACACCGCCCGCGGCAAAGGACTGGCCCTGGAAGTTGACTGCCTTGTCCAGGCTGCCCGATTCCTTGACCCTCAACGGCGCAACGAGCAGGCGCAACTCATGGCGCGGCGCCAGCCCGACGGAGAACTGGACACGCGGCGCGAAGGACGGTCCGGCACCGGTGATGCGGTCAAGGGCAAAGCGCGTGCCGCTTGCGTCGTTCGGCGACTGGACATCGTTCTTTTCCTGCCAGGCCGCGCCCGCCTCAATCTCCAGGACCGGGCCGGCGCGCGATTGGGCGATGGCCTGACCGGCGAGGCAACTGGCGGACACCGCGACTGCTAGGAATGACACTGCCTGTGTCGTACTTGTCATGATGCTTCTCCGGTGGATGGTGAACTCACTCTGATTCGTACAAATGCCTCGATAGACGTGACCCAGACGACGCCGTCGCCGGGTTGCCCGGTGTGGCAGGTTTCCCGGATGATCGACAACAGCCGTTCGACCATGGCGTCGGGCGCTACGATCTCGATGCGCACCTTCTCTGAATAGTCGGTCAGCTCGCTCTTGATGCCCGCCGACGCCGGCTTGTCCGGGTGGTAGCCCGAACCTTCCGCGCGCGACACCGTCATGCCCGGAAAGTCCGGAATCTTGCGGAACGCCTCGCGCACGCGCGCGAGGCGCGCCGGCTGGATCACCGCTTTGATTTCCTTCATGCCTCGACCCTCCTTTCCTCGAAGAACCGGTACAACACCGGCACCACCACCAGCGTCAGCAGCGTGCAGGTGATCAAACCGCCGATCACCACGATGGCGAGCGGGCGCTGCACTTCCGAGCCGGGCCCGGTGGCGAACAGGAACGGGATCAGGCCGAGCATCGCGACCGTCGCGGTCATCATCACGGGGCGGAAGCGCTGCGTGGCGCCCTCCACCACCGCGCGCGCCGATTCCATGCCGTCGTCGCGCAGCTTGCGGATGCAGGTGACGAGCACCACGCCGTTCAGCACGGCGATGCCCCAGAGCGCGATGAAGCCGACCGAGGCCGGCACCGACAGGTACTCGCCGGTGACCGCCAGGCCGATGATGCCGCCGATGGAGGCGAACGGCAGCACGGTGATGATGAGCGTGGCGAAGCGCAGCGAGTTGAACAGCAGAAAGAGCAGGAAGAAGATAGCCGCGACCGTCGCTGGCACGATCACCATCAGGTGGCCGAGCGCCCTTTCCATGTTCTGGAACTGTCCGCCCCAGGCGAGGTAGTAGCCCTCCGGCAGCTTTACTTCGGCCTCCACGCGCTGGCGCAACTCTGCGACGAAGCCGCCGAGGTCGCGGTCCTTGACGTTGATGCCGACGACGATGCGCCGCTTGGCCGTCTCGCGGCTCACCTGCGCCGGACCTTCCGTCACCTGGATCTTCGCCAGACTGTCCAGCTGCACCTGCGCGCCGGAGGGCGCGGTAAGGGTGATGGCGCGGATCTCCTCTACCGTATCGCGCAACCGCTCGGGCAGGCGCACCACCGCCTGGAAGCGCCGCTCGCCCTCGTAAATCTCGGTGGCCACTTTGCCGCCGATCGCCATCTCGATCACGTCCTGCACGTCCGAGACGTTCAGGCCCTGGCGCGCGATCGCCTGGCGGTCGATATCGATGGTCAGGTACTGCTGGCCGCCGACCCGCTCGACACGCATGTCGCGCATGCCGCGCACGGCGCGCGCGATACGCGCAATGTCCTCGGCGGCGGCCTTGAGCGCTTCCATATCGTCGCCGAACACCTTGACGGCGACGTCCGAGCGCACGCCGGTGACCATCTCGTCCACGCGGTCCGAGATCGGCTGCGCCATCACCAGCTGCACCCCGGGCAACGTCTGCAGCTTCTCGACGATCGCCGCGGCGATGTCGTCCTGCGTCCAGCCTCGCGGCCATTCGCTGCGCGGCTTGAGGGTCAGGATCGGATCGGCTTCGTTCGGGCCGGCCGGGTCCGCGGGCGATTCTCCGCGCCCGAGGCGCGAAACGGCCATCTTCACTCCCGGCACCTCCAGAACCCGCCGCATCGCTTCCTGCTCCATGGCGATGGATTCGTCGATCGAAATGTTCGGCACGCGGTCGATGGACGGGGAGATCGAACCTTCCTTCATCTCGGGGATGAAGGCGGTGCCGAGGAACGGCAGCAGCGCGAGCGTGGCCACGAACAGCAGCACCGCCGCGCCCACGGTCTTTTTCGCATTGCCAAGCGCGCCGTGCAGCAGTCGCAGGTAGGGCGCCTTGATTTTTGCGATCAGCCAGGTGTCGTGCTCTGCGCCGCCGCGCAGCGCGTAGGAGGCGAGCGCCGGCGTGAGGGTGAGCGCGAGTACCAGCGAGATGAAAAGCGCGATGGCGATGGTGTAGGCGAGCGGCGCGAACATCTTGCCCTCCATCCCCTGCAGCGTCATCAGCGGCAGGAAGACGAGGATGATCACGCCGATGCCGAAAATCACCGGCGTCGCCACTTCCTGCACCGCCTCGAACACCACGCGCGCGCGGCTCTCGCCCGGGCGCTGGCCGAGGCGCGCGAAGGCGTTCTCGATCACCACCACCGAGCCGTCCACCATCAGGCCGATGGCGATCGCCATGCCGCCCAGCGACATCAGGTTTGCCGACAGGCCGTAGCGGTTCATGACGATGAAGGTGGCGAGCGGCGTGAGGATCAGCGTCGCCACGACGATGAGCGAGGAGCGCAGGTCGCCAAGAAACAGGAACAGCACGATGCTGACGAAAAACACCCCCTCCAGCAGCACCTTGGTGACCGTCCAGAGCGCTGCATCCACAAGTTCGGAGCGGTCGTAATAGGGCACGATTTTCAGGCCGCCGGGCAGCAGGCCCTGCGCGTTGACCTCGCCCACGCGCGCCTTGACCCGGCTCACCACTTCCTTCGCGTTGCCGGCGCGGATCATCATCACCACGCCGCCCACCGCTTCGGTGTAGCCGTCCTTCACCATCGCGCCAAAGCGCACCTCTTCGCCGAAGGCCACCGTCGCCACATCGCGGATGTACACCGGCGTGCCGCCGACCTCTTTCAGCACGATGCTACGGATGTCGTCCAGGTCCTTCACCAGACCGATGCCGCGCACCAGGTACTGCTCGGCGCGCTGCGGCAGCACGCCGCCCCCGGTGTTGGCGTTATTGCGCGCGAGCGCCTGCCAGACGTCCTGCATGGACACCTTGTAGTAGCGCAGGCGGTCGGGCTCGACCAGAACCTGGTACTGCTTGACGTAGCCGCCGGTGGAGTTGATCTCCGCCACGCCGGGGATCGAGCGCAGCAACGGCCGCGCCACCCAGTCCTGCACGATGCGCCGCTCGACCAGCTCTTCCTTGGTGAGTGCGCGCTTGCCGTCGTCCGGCCGCTCGAGCGTGTACTGGTAGACCTCGCCAAGCGCGGTCGACACCGGGCCGAGGACGGGCGAAACGCCGGCAGGCAGGCGGCCGCCGATCTCGATCAGGCGCTCCAGCACCAGCTGGCGCGCGAAGTAAACGTCGGTCGCGTCGGTGAAGACCAGGGTAATCAGCGAAAGACCGGGCTTGTTCAACGAACGCATCTCGGTCAAGCCGGGCAGGCCGGTCATGCCGACCTCGACCGGCGCGGTGACGAAGCGCTCCACTTCCTCGGGCGAGCGGCCCGGCGCCTCGGTGGCGATCTGCACCTGCACGTTGGTGACGTCGGGGAACGCGTCCACCGAGAGCTTGCGCGCCGCGTTCAGGCCGAATGCGAACACGATCAGCGCGAGCACCGCGACGATCAGGCGCTGCGTGATCGCGGCGCGAACCAGGGCGTCGATCATCGGCGCGAACGCTCAGCTGCCCGACAACTCGCGCCGCTTGCGCTCGTTGTTCAAGTGAAAGGAGCCTTCTACGACGATGATCTCGTTCTCGCGCACGCCGGACACCACCACGCGCTTGCCGTCGTGCTCGGCGCCGAGCTGCACCGCCTGCAACCGGTAGGCGTTCTCGCCACTGCGCACGAAGACGAAGTCGCGGTTCTCCTCGCGCACCACGGCGCCGGCCGGTACCGTGAGGCGCTTCTGTGGCTTTCCCTTGATCAGCATCGAGGCGAGCATCTGCGGCTTGAGTTCGCGTTCGGCGTTGGCGACTTCCATGCGCACGCGAACCGTGCGCGTCTCCTGGCTCACCGTGGGTGCGACGTAGCTCAGCGTACCCGAGAGCGCAAGCCCGGGCAGCGCGGCGACCTCGACCGCGACCGCTTCGCCCTTGCGCACGCCGCCCGCGATCTGCTCGGGAATGTCGGCGATCACCCACAGATTCGACAGGTCCGCGATCAGGAACACGCCGTCAGCGGGCTGCACCATCTGGCCCTCGGTGACCTTGCGGTCGATGATCGTGCCGGCGATGGTGGCGACGATCTGCGTGGTCGAGTGAATGGTGCGCGTCTGCGCGAGACGATCGAGCGCTGTCTCGCCCATGCCGAGCACTTTGAGCTGGTCGCGCGCAGCGTTGACCTCGGCCTCCGCCTGCGAGAGCTCGGCCTGCCGGCGCTGCAGTTCGGCGGTGCCGATCACGTCCGCATCGACCAGCTGCTGCGCGCGGGCCGCGGCACGCGCCGCGAGGCCGCGCTGCGACAGCGCCTTTAGCAGCGAGAGTTGTGCCGCCGACAGCTCAGTGCTGTTGATGGTCGCCAGCGCCTGGCCGCGGCGCACTGTGTCGCCTTCGCGCGCCGCCAGTTCCGTGACCCGGCCGGTCACGGGCGAGCCGACCCGCGCGAGGCGGGTCTCGTCGGTCTCGATGCGGCCGGGGACGCGCAGCGTATCGCTCACCTCGACGAATACGGGCGAGCCGGTCCGCACGCGGCCCGCAAGTTCGGCGTTCGCGGTGATCGCCAGCGGATCGCGCGGAGCGGCCGGTTTCTCCGCAGGCTTGTCGCCGCAACCGGCCGCGACAAGCGCGGCCGCGAGCAGCATCGGGATTCTCATGATGTCTCCAGCTTGAATGGATCGCGCGCCCGCAGACGCTCGATGTCGAGCCATGCGGCGACGCGGTCGAAGCGTGCCTGGTTGTAGTCGCCGCGCACCGCGCGCAGCGTGCGCTGCGCGTCGAGCACTTCGAGAAAGCCGCGTTCGCCGAAGCGGTAGGCAGCCTCTGCGGCCTGCAGCGCGGCCCCTGCGCTGCGCAGCAGCCCGGCCTCGAAAGTGCCGATCTGGCGCTGCGCGATGGACAGACGGGCGTACGCGGAATCGAGTTCGCGCAGCAGCTGCACGCGCTGCTGCTCTAGTTGCGCCGAAACCAGGTCGATGCCGGCGCGCGCCTGCGCGATCTGGCCTTCGCGGCGGTTCCAAAGAGGGATCGAAAGCGTGACGCCCAGCGTCGCGGCGCGCATTTCCGGATCGCGCGCCTCGCCAAAACGCAGCGCGGGCTGCGGCGCGCGCAGCGCGCGCTCCTGTTCCAGGCGCCGCTGCGACCGCTCGCGCTCCGCCGCCAGTGCCCGCAGCGCCGGGTGCGCCGCAATCATCTCGGACTGCAGGTCGGGGAGCGGCGGCACCGCCGGCAGATCCGGCTCGACGCCGCTCACACGGAAGTTCGACGGCAGCGTGTTGGCCGTCAGGCGGCGCAGGCTGGCGCGCGCCTCTTCGATGCGCAGCCCGCTCGCCGCCAGCGTGTTTTGCGCCACCAGCGCTTCGGACTCGGCGCGCACCAGCTCGAAGCGCGGCGCATCGCCGACCTCGACGCGCTTTAGCACGCGATCGCGGATCTGCGCCAGCAACGCTTCGTTCTCGCGCGCGAGGCGCTCATCCTCCTGGCGCCGCAGGAATTCGAAGAACGCCTGTCGCGCCTGGTAGCCGACCGCCAGTCGCGCCGTTTGCGCCTGCGCGGCGGCCGATTCGACGCCCGCCGTGGCGGCGCCGATCCTTGCCGATCGCACGGAAGGCAGCTCGATCGGCTGCGTAACGGCGTATGCGCTCGCCGTGCCCCCGGACCCTCCGACGCGCGAGCGCCAGGGACCTCTGCCGATCTCCAGCTCCGGATTCGGATACGCGCCGGCGATCAGCGATTCGGCTTCCGCGATCGCCCGCTGCTGCTGCGAAACGCCCAGCTCAGGGCTGTTGCGTTCCACCAGCGCGAGAAACTCGCGCAGGTTTACGGTCGGCGATGATTGCGCCTGTACCGAGACTGCGGCAAGCATTCCCAGGCACAACAGCAGACCTCGCGCGCGACGCGCTGGCTTCGAATCCATCGTTGCGCCTAGCGAATCGCGTGCTTGGCTGCGCGCGGCGCACATGGCTGCGCCCACAGGAAATTACTGGCCATCATGCGGCTTGAACGAACGGCAGGGTCCCAGGATCGTCGCGATGACGATGGCGTTCTGCACCTCGCGCCGGTTGCCGAGCAGCGACTGCCGGGAGAAACGGCGTCGCGCCTGCGTGGCGGAACCCGCCGGCGCGGTCGACCGGCCCCAGCGAGTATCGGCCGGGATCGGTACTGTGACGACCTCCACGGCTGCCTGCGCCGGGACCTCGGCATCCGGAACGTCCGGCGGTGTCGGCCTCTGCTCCGGTTGCGGTCCGAATCGCTTCATCAGGTACTGCAGGAGCAGCACGACGCCGAACATCAGCGCATAGACCAGTTCTTCGGGAAGACCTTTCATGCGGATCCCGCCTACTTCCTCGGACCGGCAGTGAACTCATCGCCTGTGCTGGCGATCTCTTCGCGCATGACCGTATCGGCCTGCAGGTTCTTCATGCGGTAGTAGTCCATGATGCCCATGTTGCCCTGGCGGAAGGCCTCGGCCATGGCGCGCGGCACCTCGGCCTCGGCTTCGACGACCCGCGCCCGCATTTCCTGCTCCAGCGCGACGGCCATGGCACGGCGCTCCTCCGCCTTGGCCTGCGCGATCTGCTTGTCGGCGTTGGCCTGGTCGATCTGCAGTTTGGCGCCGATGTTCTCGCCCACGGTCACGTCGGCGATGTCGATGGACAGGATCTCGAAGGCGGTGCCCGCGTCCAGGCCCTTGGCCAGCACGTGCTTGGAGATGTGGTCCGGATTCTCGAGCACGCTCTTGTGGCTCGCGGCAGCGCCAATGGTGCTCACCATGCCTTCGCCGACGCGCGCAACGATCGTTTCTTCGCCCGCGCCGCCCACCAGCCGGTCGATGTTGGTACGCACCGTCACCAGGCAGACGGCGATGAGCTGGATGCCGTCCTTGGCGACGGCCGCGACTTTCGGCGTCTGGATCACTTTGGGAAGCACCGACATCTGCACCGCTTCCAGCACATTGCGTCCCGCCAGATCGATGGCCGCAGCACGCTTGAAGGGCAACGGGATATTGGCTTTGTCGGCCGAGATCATGGCGTTGACCACGCGTTCGACATTGCCGCCGGCGAGGAAGTGGGCTTCGAGGTCGTTGATGGAAACGTCCAGGCCGGCCTTCACCGCGCTGATCCGCGCCGTGACCACCGTGCCGGGCGGAACGCGGCGCAAGCGCATGCCGATCAGCGTGAACAGTCCGACGTAGGCCCCGGATGCCCACGCCGCGATCCACAGCGGGATGGGCACCAGGTACAACAGAAACGCCAGTCCGGCCACCACCAGCACGAGCAATCCCAAACCTCCGGGCAATGCAGTTGCAATCTGATTCACTTGTCAGTCCTTTGGTTGATGCGCGCCACGAACCTACTCATTGCTGTTGGTGAATCCCAGCAGATGCAGAAGACTCGTGAACAGGTTGAAGATGGACACGAACAGCGTCACCGTCGCCATCACGTAGTTGGTTTCGCCGCCATGGATGATCTGGCTGGTCTGGTAGAGGATCAGGCCGGCCATCAGCAGGACGAAGGCGGCGGACACCGTGAGGGAGAGCGCCGGCACGGCGAAGAAGATCGCCGCCAGCCCGGCCAGGAACGCCACGATGATCCCGGTCATCAGGAAGCCGCCCAGGAAGCTGAAATCCTTGCGGCTTGCGGTCGCGTAGGCCGACAGTCCGAGGAAAATCGCCGCCGTGCTGCCCATCGCCATCGCCACCATCTGGTGCCCGTTCGGCATCGCCAGGTAATGGCTGACGATCGGACCTAGCGTGTAGCCCATGAATCCGGTCAACCCGAACACCGAAATCAGGCCCCAGCCGCTGTTGCGCAACCGGCTCGTCAGGAAGAGCAGACCGAAGTAGCCGATCAGCGTGATGACGATGCCCGGATGCGGCAGTTGCAGGGCCGCGGTCACGGCTGCCGCGCCGGCGCTGAACAGGAGCGTCAACGAGAGCAGCCAATAGGTGTTTCTCAGGACGCGGTTCGACGACAGGAGCGGGGCTATCGCCCCGCTATCGCGGGTCAGAACAATCGCTTCAGCAGGTTTCATGATCGGACTCCCTCAGTTTTTGGAAACATCAATGTCATCGCCCGACAACACGTCGAGCTGCTTGTGCCGTCCCGGTCGAGCGCCTTCGCGCAACCGGGCTACATGCTTGACGGCGTTTCGGCCTGCGCGATCCGCCGCGCGGTCGATCACGGCGTACAGATCGGCGCCTGCGTCCTCGATCAGGACGTGCGGCGCCCCATCCAGCACCACCTGGATCTTGCAAAACTTGTCTTCCCCGCCGCGCGGCCCGTTGACATCGCCCAGCCGGACCACGACCCGCTTGATCCGGTCCTGGGATGGCGCAAGAGCGAGACGAAGCCGCCCGTTGGCGTGATCCAGAAGCGCGGCGGTGAGCGCGAATCCACGGCCCTGAATGTCGATGCGCACGTTTGGAATCTCCTTGCCGACCGATGGGACATGGGGGCCATTGTGGAGAGACCCAAGGTTCGTGTAAATTCGATATATATGTTGTTATAGATCGATTAAAACGAAGGATTGACGACATGAACTTCAAGCATCTGCACTACTTCTGGCGGGTCGCCAAGGCGGGCGGCATTGCGCGCGCGAGCGAGCAGTTGCACATCACGCCGCAGACCATCAGCGGGCAGATCGGGTTGCTGGAGGATGACCTGGGGACGCCGCTGTTCGCCAAGCGCGGCCGCAATATCGAGATGACCGACACAGGCAAGCTCGTTTTCGGCTATGCCGAGGACATCTTCGCGCTTGGAACCGAGCTGGAGGAAACCGTGCGCAACTACGCGGCGGGCGGCCGGCCGGTGGAGTTCCGGGTCGGCGTTGCCGATGC
>JANNXB010000162.1:0-7403 GCA_031409355.1 Betaproteobacteria bacterium
CCTGGACGGGTCGAAGTTCGCGCGGGACGCCGGGTACACGGCGCCCGACTGGGCGGAAATGCTCGCCGAGCTGGCGCTCGAATTGAAAAGGGAAACCCCATGATTCTTGATGGCAAGAGGGTCCTCGTCACCGGCGGCACGGGTTCGCTGGGCAAGACGCTGGTGCACCGGCTGCTGGCCGGCGAACTTGGCCTGCCGAGGAAGGTCATCGTGCTTTCGCGCGACGAGGCCAAGCAGCATGCAATGCGCATGGCCTACCAGCACCGGCACATCGCCACCGACGAGGTGATCTACAGGAACTTCATGAACGTGCTGGAGTTCAGGATCGGCGACGTGCGCGATCCTGCTTCGGTGAGCAGCGCGCTGAAGGATGCGGACGTCGTCGTCAACGCGGCGGCGCTGAAGCAGGTGCCGACCTGCGAATACTTCCCGGAACAGGCGGTGCTCACCAACTGCGTCGGCGCCCGCAATATCGTGCAGGCGATCGAGCAGCACGGCTACCCCGTGGAAACGGTGGTCGGCATCAGCACCGACAAGGCCTGCAAGCCGGTCAACGTGATGGGCATGACCAAGGCGATCCAGGAGCGCATCTTCATCGCCGCCAATGTGCTCAATCCGGCCACGCGCTTCATCTGCGTGCGCTACGGCAACGTGCTCGCCTCGCGCGGTTCGGTGATACCGCTGTTTCACGACCAGATCAGCAACGGCGGCCCGGTCACGCTCACCGACCCGGGGATGACGCGCTTCCTCCTCAGCCTCAACGACGCGGTGGACACCGTGTTCGAGGCGCTGCGCAGCGCGCGGCCGGGCGAGACCTACGTGCCGCGCGCCCCGGCGGCAACGGTGGCAAACCTTGCGAAAGCCCTGATCGGGAAGCGGCGCATCGAGACCCGCATCACCGGCATCCGCCCGGGGGAGAAGATGCACGAGATCATGGTTTCGGAGGAGGAGGCGCACCACTGCGTGCAGCGCGGCGCCTACTTCGCGATTCGCGCCATGCTGCCGGAACTGAACGCGGTTGGCGCAGACGAGCCCAATGCGCTCGACCGCGAATTCTGCTCGGCCGACACGGTGCTCGACCTGCCGGGCACCGTCAAGCTGCTCGAGCGCCACGGGTTGCTTGAAATCGGGTCGGCCGAATCGGCCGCCGAAGAGCTGCTGCGCTAGCATGCCCCGGTCTTCGCCCAGGGCCAAGGCGGCCGCGCTGCAGCCGCAGAAGGTGATGACGATCGTCGGCACGCGTCCCGAGATCATCAAGCTCAGTTGCGTGATTCCCGCGCTCGACCGCGCCTTCCGCCATGTGCTGGTGCACACCGGGCAGAACTACGATTACGAGCTGAACGAAATCTTCTTCAAGGGCCTCGGCATCCGCGGGCCGGACCATTTCCTGGAAGCCGCCGGTGCGACCGCGGCCGAAACCATCGCCCGGGTGATTGCCGGGATCGATCCGCTGCTTGCGCGGGAGGCCCCCTCGGCGGTGCTGATCCTCGGCGACACCAACAGCTGCCTGGCCGCGATCGCCGCCAAGCGGCGCCGGATTCCGGTATTCCACATGGAGGCGGGCAACCGCTGTTTCGACGAGCGCGTGCCCGAAGAGATCAACCGGCGCATGGTGGATCACATCAGCGACATCAACCTGCCGTACACCGAACATGCGCGCCGCTACCTGCTGGCCGAGGGCATCCGGCCGGAAACCGTGATCAAGACCGGTTCGCCGATGCAGCAGGTGCTTGCGGCGCAGGCAAAGGCGATTGCCGCTTCGCGCGTCCTCGAGCAGCTGCGGCTGCGGCGGGGGAGCTATTTCGTGGCGAGTGCGCACCGCGAGGAGAACGTGGACGACCCGAAGCGGCTCGGCAAGCTGGTCGAGTCTCTAAACGCGGTTGCCGCGCAGTACCGCATGCCGGTGATCGTCTCGACGCACCCGCGCACCCGCAAACGCCTCAACGCGATGCGCAAGACCGCGCACAAGCTGATCCGCTTCCTGAAACCGCTCGGTTTCGCCGATTACATCCGGCTGCAGAGCGGCGCCGCGTGCGTGCTGTCCGACAGCGGCACGATCACTGAGGAATCGTCGATCCTCGGATATCCCGCACTGATGCTGCGCGAGGCGCATGAGCGGCCTGAGGGGATGGACGAGGGCACGCTGATCATGTGCGGCATCGCGCCGCGGCAGGTGCTGCAGGCCTTGTCCGTCACGCTGCGGCGCGCGAAAGCGGGGACGCGGCCCCCGCGGATCCCGCCAGATTACGACGCGGGCGACGTGGCCCGCAAGGTCGTCAACGCGATCAGCAGCTACACTGATTATGTCGACCGCGTCGTCTGGCGCAAGTCCTGACGGCGTCGTTCCGGTCGCGGTCGTAATTCCCTGCTACCGGGCGCGCGCCACACTGAGACGCGCGCTGGATTCGGTGCTGCGCCAGACGGTGCGGCCGCGCGAGCTGATCGTGGTGGACGATGCGAGCGGCGACGGCAGCTGGGAAGAACTGCAGCGCATCCAGCGCGAAATCGGTACGGACCGGCTGCGTATCCTGCGCCTGGAGCGCAACCTGGGGCCGGCTGCGGCGCGCAACGCCGGCTGGGATGCGGCGAGCGCAGAACTGGTTGCGTTCCTGGACGCTGACGATACCTGGCACCCATCGAAGCTGGAGTTGCAGGCGCGCTTCATGCGCGAACACCCGGAGTTCGCCCTGTCGGGACACCGCTACGTGGACAGCGGACGCTACCCCGATCTTCCCGTGAAACTGCCCTATGTCGAAATCGGTGCGCGTGAACTGCTGCTCAGCAACCGCTTCGTTACCTCGTCAGTGATGCTGCGCCGCAATCTTGGTGAGCGCTTTCGCGCCGGGCAGCGGCATATGGAAGACCACCTGCTCTGGATGCAGATGGCGCTGCGCGGGCGGCGGCCGGCGCGGATCGAATTGGGGCTGGTGAGTTTCTACAAGCCGCAGTTCGGCGCCGCAGGGCAGAGCGCCGACCTGCGCGCGATGGAGCGCGGGGAGCTGGCAAACTACTGGAGGCTGCGCGCCCAGCGCCTGATATCGCTGCCGGCCGCGTTGGCGCTCTGCCTGTATTCGTTGATCAAATTCGCGCGCCGTCTCGCCATCGTCGCGCTGCGCCGCCTCAGCGGCTGACCAGCCACAGCGAGCCGGGCTCGCAGGATGCGGCCTGCTCGCGGAACACCGGGAACTTCTCCGCCAGCGCGTCGCGATGGCGATGCGCCAGCAGGTTCAGGGCGCCGATGACGCCGAAGCGCGCGCCGCCGCTCAGCAGCGCTTCGACCAGATACTGCTCGTTGTACAGCCGCACTTCGTCCACGACCCAGCCCGCCGGGTAATCGTGCGGCGTGAATATGTCGTGCACGTGCACCAGAACCCCCGGCGCGAGCAACGGCAGCAGCTCCAGATACTCGCGCACCACGTCGCCCTGCGGCCGCAGGACATGTGACGAATCGATGAACAGGATGTCGTTCGCCTGCAGCCCGGTGACACGGCCTTCGTCGAGCAGTTCGACCGACTGGCGCAGGATCTCGATTCCCGGGGTGTGCTCTAGCCAGGGCATTTCGTAGGGTTCTACGCAGGCGACGCTGCAGCGGTAGGCGGGGTCCGCAGCGCGATTGGCCTCTATCGCCCGCAGCATCATCAGTGTCGAGTGGCCGCTGCCGACCTCCAGGATGCGCGCCGGCCTGAAATGGCGGATCGCGCAATAGAGGAATTCAGCGTCGCCGGCGCCGAAGTTGGGATTGTCGTAGCAAAAACTGCCTTCGGCGCCCGAGCGCGGGATCGCCGCGAGCTCCGCGGCGTAATCGAAGCGCCCGAGCAGTTCAAGCTGTCCCGGGATGTTGAAATCGATCCCCGGAAGGCGTCGCGCCTCGTTCAGCGGCCGGCGCAGGTGCCGCGGATTAAACAGCGGCTCGTAGTAGTGGTCGCGAATCGGGAAAACGCCGACCTTGAGGAAGATCGTGCGGCTGATTTTCATTCGGTACACGCCGACGCGGCGCACCAGCTTCAGCAGCAGCGCGGCGGCAAGCACCAAAGGCGAGAGCAGCACGTCGCCGGCGGGGACCACCACTTTCTCGATGAAAAGTTTCACGCTGCGCGACCGCAGTAGTTGCATCAGGCGCGAAATCATGAACGGCTGTTGGCGGCGCCCGGCGCCGGTTTGCGCGTAACCCAGAGGTCTTGCGGGTACAGGATCGACGCCGGCGACTGGTCGTGGCCCAGTACTTCAAATTCGCGCAGGAGCGTTCGGCGAACGAACTGCGGCGACTGGTACGCGAGGAACGTCCTGGAGTCTTTCAGGACCCTGTCCCCGACCACCAGATCGCCCCTGTCGTAGGCTTGCGCTTCCGTGCGCACCAGGCGATCGCGCGTCGCGTCGCCATGTGTAGAGATGATCAGCAGCCCCCCCCCGGCTGCAGGACCTGGAACAGGTGATGGATCCACGCCTGATGCGCCACTTCGATAGGTGGGTGAATACGGACACGGCATAGACGCAGGCTAGGCTTTCGGCTTTCACGGCATGTGGCGGGTGATCCGCACGGGACCACAGCCCCATTGCAGCACCGTGCCACCGTCTAGATCGCTCCGGATGATTCGGGAAAGAAAGCTGGCCGATTCCAGTCCCCACTGCCAGTAGTTCTCCCATTGAAGTACGCCAATGGCATCGTAGAGAACTTCCTCGGGCGGCAGGGCCACCCCCGGACGCATTTTCTGGAACCGTTCCTTGTCGGCCGGCGAGCGCCGCCTGGCCTGCCGCATGCGGATGCCGTCCGAGAATTCGAGCAGCCCCGCTTTGCGAAGCAGCGATACGGCGTGCGGCTTGAAGATCTGCAGGAATTGTTTCATCAGGTCGGATGCAATCATAACCTCGCGGCGCGATGCTGTATTCTGCGTCCGGCGAATGACAAGCTCGGCGATTCGCGACAACAATTTCGATCTGCTGCGGCTGATGTTCGCGGCGGCGGTGTTCTTCTGGCACGCGTACGCCCTATCCAGGGCGCCGGCGCTCGCGGCATTTAGTGCGATGTTTTCGGCTGACGTCGCCGTCAAGGGCTTCTTTGTCATCAGCGGCTACCTAGTGATGATGAGTTGCGAGAATTCGGCCTCCATCCGGGAGTACGCGGACAAGCGACTGCGGCGAATCTATCCCGCGTATGCGGCGGTCGTGCTTGCGTGCGCTGCAGTGGGGGTGTTCTTCACGGCACTGCCGCCGGCCGAGTACGCGGGCGCCGGCCTGCTGCGCTACCTGGCGGCAAACCTGGTGTTCCTGAACTTCCTCGCGCCTAACCTGCCCGGCGTGTTCGTCGGGCAGCCATACACCGAGGTGAATGGCGCGCTCTGGACGCTCAAGATCGAGGTCATGTTCTATGCCTTCGTGCCGCTGCTCGCATGGTTGTGCGCCCGGCTAGGCAGGTGGCGCGTGATCGTCGCCCTGTACCTGCTGGCGGCGATTTACTCGATTGCCATGGAAGCACTGCACGCGCGCAGCGGCGCGGACATCTGGCTGCAACTTCAGCGGCAGCTTCCCGGACAGATGGGATATTTTCTCGTCGGCACCGGGTTGTACTTCCTGAGAGACCGATTGCGGGGCCGCTGGCGAGCGCTGGCCGCCGCCGGAGTGGCGATGTATGTCGCGATGGCGGTGGCCCGCGAGCCCGTGGTTACGACACTGCTCGAGCCGCTCGCGCTCGGCATACTGGTGATCGGCGCCGCTACCGCGTTTCCGCTTCTTGGAAATTTCTCGCGCTACGGCGATTTTTCCTATGGCATTTACATCATTCATTTTCCCGTCGTGCAGCTGCTGGTTGCCGGCGGATTGTTCGGGGCGCACCCATGGGCGGCTGCCTGCGCTTCGGTCGCGCTGGTCGCGGTACTGTCGGTTCTGAGCTGGTACGCGGTGGAACGTCCGTTTCTCAGGCCGCAATCCCACTACCGCGCCGCGCGAGGTGGTGGCGCCAGAGAAACCTGAGGCTGCTGCGCAGGTGATGCAGCGCAAGGCCCGGTTCGCGGCGGCTGGCGCGGCGGGCATCGTGGATTATCTCGGTTCGAGGCTCGTAGACTGCCGCTTTGCCGGTCGCCGCGAGGCGATGGCAGAGGTCCACGTCTTCGTAATAGAGGAAATACGCCTCGTCGAAACCGCCGATGGAGCGATACGCGTCACCGCGGAACAGCATAAACATCCCGGCGAGCCAGTCGACCCTGAGCGGGCCACGATCGGTCGGGTAGTCGGGTTCCCTGCGATCGACAAGAAATTTCCTCAGCAGGCTCGTCACCGTCGGAAACTGCCGGGCGCTGTCTTCGATCCTGCCGTCGGGGCTGCGAACGAGCGGGCCCGCCACCGCCACGCCCGAATCCGCGAGCGCCGGCAAGAGCGAGGGAAAAGGGTCCGACGGCAGGCGTATGTCGGGATTGGCGACGCAGAAGAAGGGCGTGCGGCAGCGCGAGAACGCCGCGTTGTGGTTGGCGCCAAAGCCCTTCACGTGATTATTCAAGGTCCGCTCAACGGGACAGGTCAGCGCTCCGGTGGCGAGCGGCGTCGAGTCCGGTATGTTCTCGGTCAGCACGAGTGCGACGCGATCCGCGCAGTAGCGCTGAATATCTTCGAGCAGCTGGTTTACGAGAGCGTTCTGGCCGTGGCTGACAATCGAGAGCGTGATGTTGCGCTCGGGCATCGAATTCGGATTCAGAGGGCGGTTGGCCACGAGCGGGCGGAATGAATCACGCTCAGGACCTGGATCTCTCGTTCGAGATCGTTATACGCGACGACGTAGGGGAGGCGGGTAATGACAAGTTCGCGAGTCCCTTCGACCCTGCCCGGCCGGCCAAGGCGCGGATGCGCTTCGAGCTGCGCGATCTCACGCTCGATCTCTGCGATGACCCGGCCAGCAGCGGCCGGATCATCGGCCGCGATGTATTCGTGGATCTCAGCGAGGTCGAGCAGGGCGCGCCGGGTGTACCGGGTCTTCACGCGCCGGGCTTGCCATGCCTCGCGAAGAACGCCTTGACTTCCTCATCCGTCGCGAACTCGCCACGCCTGGCCTGCGCCAGGCCTTCGCGAATCCTGGCGATATTTCGTTGCTCGTGCTCCAGATAAGCAGCCAAGGCCTCGTTGGCAAGCTCCGATTGATCGCGGTGCGTTTGCGCCGCAAGATCGTCCAGCTTCGCCTTGAGATCCGGCCGGATCTGCACCGTGGGTCCGGACATGATCGTTACTCGCTGTTTGCGTAAAAGGAAAGTATAGCCCTCCGGCGCGGCCGGGGAAGACGGGCCGGAAAACAGAGTTTGTCCCGGTTTTCAGCTACGGTTGTAGCGGTCCTCGAACCGCTCGATGTCGTCCTCGCCGAGATAGCTGCCCGACTGAACCTCGATGATCAGCAAGGGCGCCTCGCCCGCGTTCTCGAGCCG
>JANNXB010000163.1:0-5133 GCA_031409355.1 Betaproteobacteria bacterium
GAGGCGCGCGAGACCAGTCCCGCCGTACTCCAGAGGAAAGTGCACAGCACCAGCACGGCGATGCCGCGCCGGTGCGCGGTGGCGTCTATCCTGGACGAACCCAGGTTTCCGACCACGCCAGGCAGGCGCTGCTGGAGTCGCGCTCGCCGCGCTTCTCCGCATACGGCGTTCCCGCCGCGACGCGGCCGTTTAGCGAGATTCGCGCCGCCTTCGCCGGAAAGAACGTGCTGAACACGCCGATCGGGCGGCCGCCGGAACCCGGTGGCATATTGAGGACGAAGGGGTCGTGGAAGTCCTCCCACGACAGCAGGATATCGGCGTCCTTCGCGGTCACCAGTTCCGCAGCCTTGGTGTCGATGCCGCCCGAGCGAGTGAATGCGGCCTGCGCTACCGGGGTCGTCGCGTCTGCGAAGGCCGGAAATAACAGCGACTCGATTTCCTTCTGCAGCCAGCGCGCCACCGGCGGGTTGTCGGACCAGATCCTCACATCGCCGCCGGTCAGGGTGCTTTTCAGGAACAGGGCATGGCCCGCGCCTGCGGGGCACCACAGCACGCGCCAGTGGCTGGCGCGGTCGGTCTGCGTCTTGCCGCCATCGGCGCTGAAGCGGATGAACGAGTTCTCCCCGGTCATCATCACATTGTTGGGGTCTACGGGTGAAGTCATGGCTGTTCCCTCGATTTGAATCCGCGAAGTTTAGCGCTTCGCGGTGACCGCCCACAAAGGCAAGGGCGCGCTCTTGCCGCGCAGCGGCGTATCGCCAACCGGCTCGGCCTCGAAAGCCGCCACACCGCCGGCGCGCTCCAGGGTGGTGCCCGCGACGAGCAGCGACCGGTCGAGCGTCCGGGTCATGCGCTCGATGCGGCTCGCCGTGTTCACGGTGTCGCCGATGTAGCTGTACTGCAGCAGCGCCGGCGAACCGATCGGACCGGCGATCACCGGGCCCGAATGCAGGCCGATGCCGATCGCGAGCGGCGGCTGGCCGCGGGTTCGGCGGCGCGCGTTCAGCGTCTTCAGCCGGGCGAGCATGCCGAGGGCCGCTTCTAGCCCGCGCCGGGCGTGGTCCGCGCCGCCGGCTTCCGGGAAGATGGCGTACAGGTTGTCGCCGATGTACTGGATGGGAATTCCGCCATGCGATCCGACCTCGGCGGACATTTCGGAGAAGAACTCGTTCAGCATGCGCACCACCGCATCGGGCGCCATCGTTTCGGCGAGCGTGGTGAAGCCGCGCAGGTCGGCAAAAAGCGCGGTGACCTCCTGCGATTCGCCTTCCAGGTTCGCCGCGGCGGGGTCGCGCGCAATGCGTTCCACCACCGGCGCCGGCAGGAAGCGCGTCAGGGCATCGCGCTCGACCACCTGCCGGACGATCGACTCGAGCTTGCGCGCCGAGTAGGCGAGCACCCAGCCGAGCAGCGCGAAGGCGGTCAACTCGACGTAGGTGAGCACATCCACCGCATCGTTCTTCCAGAGCACGAGGAAGTAGGCGCCCGCGCCGTAGGCGACCGAGAACAGCGACAGGCGCCAGGAAAAGCGCAGCGCGCTGGCGGCGAGCAGTGCCATCAGGACGATGCCCGAGGCGACCAGCTGATGCCCGACCAGGGAGGGGTCGTTGCGCAGCAGGTAGTGGTGGCCGGCGTCCATGCACAGGGCGAGCACCGTGATATCCATGGTCGAGAGCAACGGCGCCACCCAGTCGCGGTGCCGGCAGCGCATCCAGGTGAAGCCCGATACCAGCGCGAAACAGGCCCAGGCCAGCGCGAGCGCCGTGCCCGGGGAAACGCTCGCGTTGGCGACGAACTCCGCGCTGCCGGTGATCAGCCCGATGCTGCTCCAGATGGTGGCGCGGAATACGTTCAGCGATCGCTCGTTGCGCCAGGCCTGGTCACCGAGGATCTGCTGCAGCGCCGGTGAATCGGCCGGCGGGTTGGCCGGCGCGGTCATCAGCCTTCCCGGATCAGCCGCAGTTGGACGTTGCCCAGCGCACGCTCGGCGAAGCCGGCCTCGCAGTAGGCGAGGTAGAACTCCCACATGCGGATGAAGTTCGCGGGCAGGCCCAGTGCGCGCACGCGGTCCAGGTTGGCGAACAGGTTCTCGCGCCACAGGCGCAGGGTGGTGGCGTAGTGCGGCCCGATGTCCTCGAGGTTCTCGATGCGCAGCGTGCTCGATCCGGTCATCGCCTGCGCCAGCGCCGTGACGGAGGGGATGCAGCACCCCGGGAAAATGTAGCGCTTGATGAAGTCCACCTCGTCGCGCGCACGCTGGTAGTGCTGGTCGGCAATGGTGATCGCCTGGATCAGGGCCCGGCCGCCGGGCTTGAGAAGTGCGTCGCAGCGGCGGAAGAACTCGCCGTAGTACTGGTGGCCCACTGCCTCGATCATCTCGATGGAGACCAGTTTGTCGTAGGCTCCGCCGAGGTCGCGGTAGTCCTGCTGCAACAGCGTGACGCGGTCCTCCAGTCCGGCGGCGCCGACGCGCTCGGCGGCAAGCGCATGCTGGCTGGGCGAAATGGTGGTCGTTGTGACGCGGCAGCCGTAGCGCGAAGCCGCGTGCAGCGCGAATCCGCCCCAGCCAGTGCCGATCTCGAGGACGTGATCCTGCGGTCCGAGTGCGAGCTTGCGGCAGATCGCGTCCAGCTTTGCCGTTTGCGCTTCGGCGAGCGTCATGTCTTCCCGCTCAAACAGCGCGCAGGAATACATCATCGTCTCGTCGAGGAAGAGGCGATAGAAGTCGTTGCCGATGTCGTAGTGGGCCGAAATGTTGCGCCGGCTGCCGGCACGCGAGTTGCGGTGCAGCCAGTGGGCGGCGACGCGCAAAGGCGCCGCCAGGCGCGCGATGCCGCCTTCCATGGCATCCATGGCGCTGCGATTGCGCAGCAGCAGCCGCATCACGGCGGTGAGGTCGCTCGTGGACCAGTGGCCGAGCATGTAGGACTCGCCGGCGCCGACCGAGCCGCCAAACGCGAGTTCGGCATAGAACGCCGGATCGCGCACCTGTACCTCGACGGCCGGCCCGCTGCCGCCGAAGCGGATGGTTTCAGCGCCTTCGCGCAGCACAAGGCTGCCTTGCGAAAGCGCTTCGAGGCGCGCGAACACGAGCCGCCGTGCGAAGCCGGAGAGGGAGCGGCCGCGGGCGCGGCTCCGGGATAGATGGATCAGGGTTGTATCGTTCATATTCATGTTCATGGGTGGGCGTGGACGGGGACGCGCTTGGCCCAGAGCCACAGGGCCTGCCAGTGGATCGCGCCAAGCAGCTGCAGGGTCAGAAAGGGATGGCGCGCGAGCGCACCGGCGAGCGCGACCGAGCCGATCTCGCGGCGCTCCAGCGCGAGCGTGGCGTCGAACACCTTGCCGCGCTCATCGTGGTTTTCCATGTGCACCGCGAGGCGCGCGCCCGGCGCGCCAAAGCGCCAGTCGTACTGTTGCGCCATCGGCATGAAGGGCGACACATGGAACGACTTGCCGAAGCGAAAGCGCATCTCGTCGCCGCGTACCGGCAGGACGTAGGCGTGGCGCTCTTTCCAGGGCGTGTTGGTGATCTCCGCAACCACCGTCTCGACCGCTTCGCCGCGCGCGTCGTAGCAGTAGTAGAAGCTCACCGGATTGAAGCAATGTCCGAACATGCGCAGGTGCGTGAGCAGCCGGATTGGCCCGCGCGGGCGGGTCCCGGTCTCGCGCCACACTTTTTCGCGCACCGCTTCATCCAGCGGCAGCGCCGCGTCTCCGAGGTAATCGGCGCGCTTGAACCAGGCCAGCGCCGGCCGGTGCGCCGACCAGAGCCAGCGGCCGCGGAACACCTCATCCAGTTCAGCGAGATCCAGGTACGCCATGAACAGGCGGTACTGGAACGCGTGCGGCCGCGGCGCGAGGCGCCGGTGGCGCAGCGAACCGACGTAGAGGCAGCTGTTCATGGGTGCGCCTTCAGCGCGGCTCGACGCGCACGGACGCTTCGTTCCGGCGCACGAAGGGAATCGTGAACGGCGCGTCGTAATACAGCATGGCAACGTCGCCCGCGGGCCGCCACGGCGTGGCCGACAGGCCTTCGACCAGGCCGGCCGAGCGCTTCCTCAGTTGCTCTCTGGAGCCGTGGCCCGGAAGGCGCAGCACCGCGATGGTTTCTTCCGGGACGGGAACAATCCGCACCCGTTCGTCGGCCGGACGCGGCGCTGTCTGCGTCGGGTATCGCGCCGGGAGAAAGAACTGCATGCGCGCGCGGTCCTCGCTTTGCATGGATTCCACCGGAACCGTCATGGCGATCTTCTCCGCACCGGCATTGGCGCCGGCGATGTAGCGGAACAGGAGGCGGAATGATTCGTCGCGGGGCTCTTCGCCGTTGCCAGCGAGTTCAATCTGCGCCGCCAGGCGCGGCTCGTAGCGGCGGATTTCCACGCCGTTGGGAAACTCGGCAACCACGGCGTAGCGCGGCTCTTCGTACAGGCGTATGCCGACGACGCCGACCACGGATTCCAGGAGTAGCAGGGCGTAGTAGGCAAGGTCGCGCAGCATCGTCACGCCGCCTCGCGCTGCGTTTTAGCGAGATCGTCGCGGAAGTGGCGCAGCGCCTCCAGCGCGCTGACGACGCCGTCCTCGTGAAAGCCGAAGCGCCAGTACGCGCCGCAAAAATAGGTGAGACCCCCGCCGGTATGCCGCTTGCCGTTCAATTCGCGCTGGCGTGCCTGCGCGGCGACCGCCTCGGGCGTGTAGAGCGGATGGTGGTAAGTGATGCGCTTGAGCACGCGCGCCGGGTCGATCGCCTCGCCGCGGTTGAGCGTGACGCAGAGCGTTTCCGGCGCGTCCAGGCGCTGCAGGATGTTCATGTTGTAGGTCAGTGCGACGCGCTCCATCGGCACCGCCGGCACGTGGTAGTTCCACGCCGCCCAGGCGCGGCGCGCGCGCGGCAGGAGGCGCGTGTCGGTGTGCAGCACCGCCTCGTTCTCCTGGTAGCGGATCGCGCCGAGCACTTCGCGCTCGGTGTGCGTCGGATCGCGCAGCAAGCCAAGCGCCTGGTCGCTGTGGCAGGCGAGGAACGCGCGATCGAAGCGCTCTGCGCCGCGGTCGGTCTCGACAACCACGTGGCCCGGGAAGCGCCGCAGTCCGCGCACTGGCGTGCGCAGGCGGATACGCGAGGCGAAAGGGGCC
>JANNXB010000164.1:0-3914 GCA_031409355.1 Betaproteobacteria bacterium
GTTATCCATCCGTCACTTCACGATCTTCAATTGAGTACCGCCGCCCGGCGGCAATCCGGAGAGCATGGCGCGCAGCTTTTCCCGGGCCCGCGCCAGGCGCGACATCACGGTGCCGATCGGTATCTCGAGGGCGCCCGCCGCCTCGCTGTAGCTCATGTCTTCCAGCACCACCAGCAACAGCACCTCGCGCTGGTCCGGCGGCAGGCGCCGGATGGCCGCATCCAGGTCGCGCAGCACCAGCCCGTCGGTGTCCCGCGCCGGTTGCGCGAGTTCCGGCATCTCTTCATCGAGTGAAGTGCTGGGCCGCGCCGCGCGACGCTGATTGACGTAGACGTTGTGCATGACCGTGAACAGCCACGCCCTGAGATCGGTACCGCGCCGGTACAAGTGCAGCTTCGACCAGGCGCGCTCGAGCGTGTCCTGCACCAGGTCGTCGGCCGCGTTGCGGTCTCCGGCAAGCGCCCGGGCGTAGCGCCGCAGGCGTGGAATAAGCTCGACGATGCTCTCGGCGTCGTTCACTGTGAATAACAGTCTACCCGCGCCGCTATTCCCGCTGCTGACACACTTTCAAGAAAGCAAAGGCCCCGCTCACGCGGGACCTTTGCGGGCAGATCTATCTGGCTTGGTCTATTTCTCGCGGTACGCGTCGTGACAGGCGCCGCAAGCCTTGGCCACGCCACCGAACGACGCCCTCACTCCGGCCTCGTTCTTCGCTCGCGCGGCCGCGCCCAGCTTGGCGGTCTCGGCTTCGAGCGTGTCGGCGGCCGCCTTGAACTTGGCAGTGTCGGTGAACGCTTCCGCCTTGGTCTTGCTCTTCTCGCCCTTAGTGCTGGCGTCAAATCCGTCCCACGGCATGCGCGCCAGGTTCTCCAGGAAGGTGGCGTTCAGGGCGACCACGTCCGCGTTGTAGGGGGTGTTGCCTTTCAGCATGCCGCCGATCGGGCCGAGGTATTTGCCCTGCAGCGTCATCGCCGCCTGGCGCTGCTTGACCAGCACGTCGGGCTTGGCCTGCGCCATCGCCTCGAGCGAGACGCCCGCAAGGGCGCCAACCGAAATCATCGCTGCCAAAAGCTTCGTTCTCATCCGCTTCTCCTCAGAAAGGTCGTTTAACAATTAGGTAGACGGCAACTGCCGCCACGGCAAGCAGAACGAGCGCGAACCACGGACTGCTGAAACGCGCCACCACACCCCCGGCCACGTCCGCCGGCATGCGCTTCAAGCCGGTGAACATCGCGCCAATAAGATTCTCTTTCATGAAAAACGCATGGTACAGGACCGCCAGGACATGCACCGCCACGAGCGCCAGCAGCACGTTGGTGTTCCAGTAGTGCCAACTCGTCAATTGGTTCGACACCGCCTTGCTGACCAGCGGGGCGAGCGGCCCTTCGATCAGGATATCGTCGTTGGCGAACAGGCCGGTCCCGACCTGGAATAGCAGGGCCAGCAGCAGCACCAGCACCATCCAGCCGCCCAGCGGATTGTGGCCGGCCGAGTACGCGGGAGCGCGCGCCAGAAGTTTCCACAAAAAAGCGATGCCTGCGGAGGGACCGGCAAGGAAGTTCGAAAAACGCGCGTAGGTGCTGCCGGCGAATCCCCACATGATGCGGAACAGCACCAGCGCGAGGATCGCATAGCCGGAGCGCATGTGCCACTCCATCCAGTCGCCCTTCAGCTTGCCGCTCAGGAACATGAAGGCAAACAGCAGCACGAGTAACCAGTGAAACAGCCTCACCGGCGCATCCCAGACCTTGACGTACGCTTCCCCGGCTTGCATGCACTCCCTCCTAACAGCCGCGGCGGGGGATTATTCCGCCGAGTCCGCTATCGCAGACCGGCGACGTACTCCGCGACCGCCTGGATCTCCCGGTCAGTCATGCGCGCGGCGACGCCCCGCATCATGCCGTTCGGATCGTTCGCGCGCGCCCCCGAACGGAAAGCCTTCAGCTGCACCTCCACATACTCGGCGAACTGTCCGGAGATCCGCGGGTATTGCGCGGGCATGCCGGCGCCGGAGGGGCCGTGGCAGCCGGCGCAGGCCGCCACTGTGGTGGCCGAATTGCCGCCGCGATAGATTTTCTGGCCGAGGGCGGCGAGGTCCTTGTCCTTTGCCGCGGCAGGCTTGAGCTTCTGGGCAGCGTAGTAGGCCGCGACGTTCTGCATGTCGGCCGGGGAAAGATTCGCCACCATGCCCGCCATTACGGCGTTGTCGCGTGCCGCCTTCTTGCCGGCCTGCGGCTTGAAATTGACGAGTTGCTTGTGCAGGTATTCATAGAACTGGCCCGCGACCTTCGGGTTCGCGGCCAGGGGGCTGTTGCCATCGTCGGCGTGGCATGCGGCGCAGACCTGGGTAGCGATGACTTTACCCTTGTCGGCATCCGGTTTGGCGGGGACCTGGGCCCCGGCCGCTCCCGTCCACAACATCGCGGCGACGGCATACGCCATCAGTCGAATCATGCAGCTGCTCCCTGGATGTTGCCGTGGAAAGCCTCGATTTTATTAGAATTTCCGCCGAGGAGGGAAAACAGGGCCCCTCCCCCGTTTCGGGCATACCATCCTGCCCTTGTCCGCCTTCCTTCAAGCGCGTTTCCTCACTTCGGCCGCTAAACCTCAGGATTTCCCGCCCGAGGCCGGGCCCGAACTCGCCTTTGCAGGGCGTTCGAACGTCGGCAAATCGAGCGCGCTAAATGCCCTTGCCGGCCGCAAGCGGCTGGCCTTTTTCAGCAAAACCCCCGGCCGTACCCAGACCATCAACTTTTTCGCCCTCGGCGACCAGGCGCGGCTTGCGGACCTGCCGGGGTACGGCTACGCCAAGGTCCCGAAGTCCATGCGTGCCAGCTGGGATGCCCTGATCGGCGGGTACCTGGCGGGGCGGCCGAATCTCGTCGCCGTAGTCGTACTGATGGACGCGCGTCGTCCTTTGACCGCCAACGATCGTCAGTTCCTGGAGTGGTTGCGGCCGGTCCCGGCCCTGCGTCTGGTGTTGTTGTCGAAATCGGACAAGCTGACGCGGGCCGAGCGCGCCAAGACGCTCGCCAGTACCCGTGCCGCGCTCGACAAGGCCGCAATGACTTCCGAGGTGATGCTGTTTTCCAGCAAGAACGACGAAGGCGTGGAGGCCGCACGCAGCTTGCTTGAACGATGGTTGCGGCAATAAAAAACCCCCGGAAAAGGGGAACTCAACCGGGGGCGGAAAACACCTCGGTTTGGGACCGAGGCAACCCGCTCAGGGAGGTGAAGCGGGAGACGACTTGCATCGTCTGAAGGTAAGATTGCCGGCGGTGAAAAAAGTTCCGGTTCGCTCACTGGCTCGAAAACCTGCCTAATAATCAGATGAATATCTACGGCTCCTTTCCCGCCCTGCGCATGCGCCGCATGCGGCGCGACGAATTTTCGCGCCGGCTGATGCGCCAAACCGTGCTGACGGCGGATGACCTGATCTATCCGGTCTTCATCCAGGAAGGGAAAAACCGTACCGACAAAGTGGCTTCCATGCCGGGCGTCGAGCGCATGACCGTGGACCGCCTGCTGCCGGTGGCCGAACGCTGCGTGAAGTTGCGCGTTCCGGCGCTGGCGCTGTTTCCGGTCATCGACCAGAAACTGAAAACCCTCGATGGCCGCGAAGCGTTCAATCCGAAAGGCCTGATCCCGCGCGCCGTGGCGGGATTGAAAAAGCGCTTTCCCGAACTGGGCATCATGACCGACGTGGCGCTCGACCCGTATACGTCCCACGGGCAAGACGGCGTCATCGACAAGAGCGGCTACATCATCAACGACGTCACGCTGTCGATACTCGAGAAACAGGCGCTGGCGCAAGCGGCCGCGGGCGTCGACATCGTCGCGCCGTCGGACATGATGGACGGCCGCATCGGCCGCATCCGCGATGCGCTCGAGAAGGCAGGCCACATCCACACGAA
>JANNXB010000165.1:0-2078 GCA_031409355.1 Betaproteobacteria bacterium
GCGTACCTGCTGGAATCCGGCGTCGCGCTGCCCAATGGCGCGGGCTACGGCCTGTCGCCGTATTTCCGCATCTCGTTTGCGAGCGCCCTGCCGCAGCTGGAAGAGGCCTGCAAGCGCATCGACGCCGCCGCGCGCAAGCTCTCCTGAATGGCCGCGCGGCCCAACTTCATTTTCATCATGGCCGACGACCTCGGCTACGCGGATCTCGGCTGCTATGGGGGGCGCTCGAAATGCTCCCCGTCCCTCGACCGCATGGCGAAGGAAGGCCTGCGCTTCACGCAGGGCTACGCCAACTCCTCCGTCTGCTCGCCGACGCGCTTCGCGCTAATGACCGGGCGCTGGCAGCACCGCCTGCGCGGGGGCGCCGACGAACCCATCCGCAGCGGCGCCGCGCGCGGCAATCCACTGCTCGGCCTGCCGCCGGCGCACCCGACGCTGCCTTCGCTGTTGCGCGATGCCGGCTACGCCACCGCGCTGGTCGGCAAGTGGCACCTCGGTTTCCCACCTCATTTCGGCCCGCAGAAAAGCGGCTACCAGGAATTCTTCGGCGCGCTTTCCGGCGGCTTCGATTACCACACCCACCTGGATACCGCGGGGATCCACGACCTGTGGGAAGGCGAGCAGGAGTCGCACCAGAAGGGCTACCTAACCGACTTGTTCACCGACCGCGCCGTCGAATTCGTGAAGCGCAAGCGCAAGGAACCGTTCTTCCTCTCCCTGCACTACAACGCCCCGCACTGGCCCTGGGAAACGCGCGACGACGAAGCCGAAGCCGAGCGCATCGAGAAGATCTACCACTTCGACGGCGGCTCGGTCCGGACCTACCTCACCATGATCAAACAGATGGACGAGGGAATTGGTCGAATTTTTTCTGCTTTAAAAATTTCCAAGAATGATAAAAATACAATCGTAGTCTTCACCAGCGACAACGGCGGCGAGCGCTACTCCGATACCTGGCCCCTGGTCGGCAAGAAGATGGACCTGCTGGAGGGCGGCATCCGCGTTCCCTGCATCGTCCGCTGGCCCGCGAAGGTGAAGGCGGGTGGCGTCACCACGCAGCAGGCAGTCACGATGGACTGGGTCGCGACCTTCCTGGATATCGCGGGAGTTGAATCCAGCAGGGACTACCCTCTCGACGGCAAGAGTCTCCTGCCAGTCCTGCAAAAGCCCGGCAAGACCTTCGATCGCGAACTTTTCTGGAAGATGCTCTACCGCAACCAGAAGGCTGTGCGTTCAGGCGACTGGAAGTATCTTTCGGTTGAAGGCGACGAATTCCTCTTCAACCTCGCCTTGGACGAACGCGAACGCGCCAACTACGCCAGGCGCGACCCCAGGCGCCTCGCCGCCCTGCGCGCGAGATTCCAAGCCTGGGATGACGCTCTGCCAAAGCACCCCGACGCCGTTTACTCCGTGCCGGCCACCAAAGCCGACATGGTCACGCCCTCCAGCTAGCCGCCAAGCTTTCGCACGACTTTCCTGAAGTAGCGGGCCTCGATGCGGTCCGCCACGCGTTGATCCTCGGGGACGAGTGGGTCCTCCTCCAGATCCAGGGGTTTTCCCGCGCCGGGCAGATCGTCGAACTCGCCCTTCGCGGCGGCTTCCGCGATTTTGCGTTCTGCGATGAGTTCAAACGTAGGCATCAGATGGCGCGTTTTAACGTGCTGCCATTCAGCGGCGCGCCTGTTTCTGGCGCGTCCGCTGCGATGGCGGGTTAGACCGCACTTTGCTCACCAGCGGGAAGCGCTCCGGGTGGTCGATCGACTCGACGGCAATATCGACGTCGAGGTCTGGCCAGTACAGGTGATGCGCGCTTGGCATCCGCACGTTCAGCAGTTGACCAACCGGAGCATCACGGAACCATGGAAATTGGTCAAAGGGCAGGAAGCGCTCCTTGGTTCCGACAAGGAGCCAAAAGCCATGCTTCGATACATTTGTTACCTCAACTTGGGAAGTGCGTCTTCCAAGCTTTTCGGATTTCATCTTCGTGCTCCTGGATCAACCGAAGGGCTGCATTCACCTGCCGCATGCTCAAGCCGTAGTTCTGCGCCAACTCGATTCTCGGCTCTAGCCAAAATTTC
>JANNXB010000166.1:0-2730 GCA_031409355.1 Betaproteobacteria bacterium
GCTCGCGAGGCCTATGAGGGCTCCTCCAGCAAGCGCCGAAATCGGCGTAAAGTCATGCATATGATTTTTCGCCAGTTATTTGATGCGCAATCTTCCACCTACACCTACCTGCTCGCGGATTCTCTCACGCGCGAGGCGGTGTTGATCGACCCGGTGTTCGAGCACGCGCGGCGCGACGCGGCGCTGATCGGCGAGCTGGAGCTGAAGCTGCTGTTCACGCTCGAGACCCACGTCCACGCCGACCACGTCACTGGCGCGTCGCTGCTCAAGCGCCGGCTTGGCTCGAACATCGCCATTTCGAAGGCGAGCGGCGCGCAGGGCGCCGACCGCGCGCTCTCGGACGGGGACCTTATCGCTTTCGGCATGCGCACGCTCGAAGCGCGCGCCACGCCCGGCCATACCGGCGGCTGCCTGAGCTACGTGCTGGATGACCGCTCCAGGGCGTTCACCGGCGACGCGCTGCTGATCCGCGGCTGCGGCCGCACCGATTTCCAGGAAGGCAGCGCGCCGCGCCTGTTCCGGTCCGTGCGCGAGCGGCTGTTCTCGCTGCCGGACGATTGCCTGCTCTACCCGGGACACGACTACCGCGGCCTCACCGCCTCCAGCGTCGGCGAAGAGAAGAAGTACAATCCGCGCCTCGCGGAGGCGATCCACGAGGCCGACTTTGTCGGCTATATGACCAACCTCGGCCTCGCGCATCCAAAACTGATGGACGTGGCGGTGCCGGCCAACCTGCGCTGCGGCCGCCCGGAGAAGGAAGAGGACATGAGCAGCACCGCTGACACCGACTGGGCGCCGGTCGCCGTGACCTTCGCTGGCATTCCGGAACTGCAGCCTGACTGGGTGGCCGAAAATCCCGGCCGCGCGCAGGTCCTGGACGTGCGCGAACCCGATGAATTCACGGGCTCGCTGGGACACATCCAGGGCGCGACGCTGATTCCTTTGGGTTCTCTTTTGGATAACCTAAAAAAAATATCAAAGGAAAAACCAGTGGTCGTCGTCTGCCGCTCGGGCGCGCGCTCGGCGCAGGCGACCGTGATGCTGAAGAACGCGGGTTTCCCGAAAGTGGCGAATCTCGCGGGCGGCATGCTGCGCTGGCGCGCCCAGCACCTGCCGGTCGAGGGCGGTACCGACTGACGACGATTCGAACCCGCTTCGCTCCCTCTCCGACCGGCTTCCTGCACATCGGCGGCGCGCGCACCGCGCTGTTCTCGTGGGCCTATGCGCGGCGCCACGGCGGCAAATTTATCCTGAGGATCGAGGACACCGACCTCGAGCGCTCGACCGAGCAGTCGGTCAATGCGATCCTCGAAGGCATGAAGTGGCTCGGCCTCGACTGGGACGAGGGGCCGTTCTTCCAGATGAAGCGCCTCGATCGCTACAAGGCGGTGGCAGAGCAGTTGATTGCCTCAGGGCATGCCTATCCCTGCTGGATGAGCAGGGAGGAACTGGATTCCCTCAGGAAGGAACAGACGGAAAAGGGCCTAAAGCCGCGCTACGACGGCCGCTGGCGTCCCGAGCGCGCGCAGGGAATGAAGAAGCCCGAGGGGGTCAAGCCCGTCATCCGCTTCAGGACGCCGGAGGAAGGCGAAGTCGGCTGGAACGACCTCGTGAAAGGGCCGATCAGTTTTCCCAACAAGGAACTGGACGACCTCGTGATCCTGCGCGCCGACGGCGTGCCGACCTACAACTTCGGCGTGGTGGTGGACGACCTCGACATGCAGATCACGCACGTCATCCGCGGTGACGACCACGTCAACAATACGCCGAGGCAGCTCCACATATTCAATGCGCTGGGCAAACCGCTGCCGTCGTTCGCGCACCTGCCCATGCTCCTCGGGGCGGACGGCGAGCGGCTGTCCAAGCGCCACGGCGCGGTGAGCGTCCTGCAATACAGGGAAGAGGGTTTCCTGCCCGCGGCGCTGAACAACTACCTCGCGCGCCTGGGCTGGTCGCACGGCAACGAGGAGGTGTTTTCGCGCGAGCGGCTGGTCGAGTGGTTCGACTTCGCCCATGTGAGCCGATCGCCCGCGAAGTTCGATGCGGAGAAGGCGCTGTGGATGAACCAGCAGTACATCAAGGGCGCGGACGATGCCCTGCTGGCTTCCCTTCTGGCCCCTTTCCTGGATTCCAGCGCCGGTCCGCCGCTGGAGAAGGTCGTGGCGCTGCTGAAGGACCGGGCGAATTCCCTCCCGCAGCTCGCCGATTCGGCGCGCATCTTCTACGCGTACGCCGATCCGGCGCCGGCCGAGGTAGCGAAGGCCCTGAACGACAGCACCCGGCCCGCGCTGCGGATGCTCATGGAGAAGCTGGCCGGAGCCGCCTGGGACCGCAAGTCCCTGGCCGCCGTGATTGCCGACGTTCTCAAGGCCACCGGGCTGAAAATGCCCGCGCTGGCGATGCCGGCGCGCCTGCTCATCACCGGCCGCACGCAGACGCCGTCGCTGGACGCGGTGCTCGAACTTCTGGGACGGGAAATTATCCTGGAACGCCTCGCCCGGCACCTCCAAGGCGAGTAAACCCGGTGATATAATTCGCGCCCTTGCGTGGGGGTATAGCTCAGCTGGGAGAGCGCTTGCATGGCATGCAAGAGGTCAGCGGTTCGATCCCGCTTACCTCCACCACTCATGACCGCAGTTCGCTGTTCGCCTCAAGTCCCGATCGTCTAGAGGCCTAGGACATCGCCCTTTCACGGCGGTAACCGGGGTTCGAATCCCCGTCGGGACGCCA
>JANNXB010000167.1:0-3603 GCA_031409355.1 Betaproteobacteria bacterium
GCGCAGATCGAGAACCTCGAGAAGAAGATGAATGAGCGCGGTTACCTCGAGGGCTCGGAGATGGCATCGACCTTCAACATGCTGCGCGCCAACGACCTGGTGTGGTCCTTCGTCATCAACAACTACCTGATGGGCAAGGACCCGTTCCCGTTCGACCTGCTGTACTGGAATTCGGACGCGACGCGCATGCCGGCGCGCATGCACAGCTTCTACCTGCGCAACATGTACCTGAAGAACCTGCTCGGCGTGCCGGGCGGCATCACGCTGGAAGGCGTGCCGATCGACCTGTCGAAAGTGAATGTCCCCGCCTACTTCATCTCCACCGCCGAAGACCACATCGCGCCCTGGAAGACCACCTACAAGGGTTCGCGCTACCTTGGCGGCGAGGTGCGCTTCGTGCTCGGCGGCTCGGGGCATATCGCCGGCATCGTCAATCCGCCCGCGGCGAAGAAGTATCACTACTGGACCAACGAGGCCCGGCCGGAAGGTGCGGACGAATGGTTCAAGACCGCGACCCAGCATCCCGGCTCCTGGTGGGAAGACTGGCAGGCATGGATGGACGCGCGCAATGGTGGCGAGAAAGTTCCGGCGAGGGTGCCTAACGACCCTCTTGAGGACGCGCCGGGTAGCTACGTGATGCTGCGGCTGGGGCGAAAGCCGAAAACCTGAGTCTCAGCGCTCCCCGAGCAACGCCGCGATGGCCGCGCCGACCGCCAGGTCCTCCTCGGCGCCGAAGCCGTGCCGCCGCACCAGGCCCTTGCGGTCGACGAGGATCAGGCTCGGCGTGCCGCGCAGGCCGTAAGCGCGCATCGTCTGCGGAACGGGACCATCGTCCGCCGCCGCATCGATACCGATCGGGAACGTCAGCCGGTACTCATGAACGAACGCGCGCAGTGAGACTGGGGTCATCGCTTCGTGATGCTCGAACACGGTGTGCAGGCCGACGACCGCGACCTCTGCTGGATCGAACAGCGCATGGATGCGCTGCGCCTGCGGCAGTCCGTGCTGCACGCAGCCCGGGCAAAGCATCTGGAAGGCGTGCAGGACCACCACCTTGCCGAGCAGGTCCTCCAGGGCGAGCGGCGCCTCCCGGTTCAGCCACTCGCTGACCGACCAGCGCGGCGCGCGCGCCGCGCGACCTACTTCCGATAAGCCGAGAATACGAAATCCTTGTCTTTTTGCTGCGTGTGGCAAGCGTAGCATGCGGTCGCTGCGTTCTTTCCCACCGCCCGGTCGGTGGCGGAGTCGCCCTTGAAGCCCTCGTAGCCCCAGCCGCCGGTGTCCTTCCATTTTTTCGCGTCCTTGTGCATTACGCCAACCACCTTGCGGGCCCCTTCCTGCACCGTATTGTCAGCGGTCTTGGCCTCTAGCAGATCGAAAACGATCACCGAACCATCCGGGAACTTCCCGGACTTGTACCCGGCGAGCGCCTTCTTGTTCGCATACAGGTGATGGATGCCGCCGAACGCATCGAAGAGCGGATGGCCGGGATTGATCACCATGCTCTTGACGTGCGTCCAGTCCCGATAGCCGACCGGATAGGGCGCTAGCGCGGGATCGGCAGCCAACGCGGCCGAGCTGGCAAACGCGAGCAACAGGATGATTTTTTTCATGCGGTTCTCCTTTGGTGGACAATAGTCTCGCCGTCCGGACCGCTTGGAGAAAGCGGGTACTGGACGGTCTCCCGGGAACCTTATGGTGTAGTTTGATGAATGCAAAGCGAATGGAAATTTCCGCACCGCCCGCCGCTGCACGCATGGTGGAGGACATCGTCGGCTGCAAGTGGTCGCTCGCAGTACTGGGTGCGGTGCGCGGCGGCGTGCGACGGCCAGGCGCCATGGAGCATGCGATCGACGGGCTATCCAAGAAGGTCCTCAATGAGCGGCTGAGGAAGCTCGTGCGCTTCGGCATCCTCAAGAAGCGTGTCTATGCGGAGGTGCCGCCGCGCGTGGAGTATCGCCTGACCCCGTTCGGCGAGCGGTTCTCTGCGCTGATGGACGGCGTCGAGCGTTTGCAGAGGGAGCTGGACTCCGAACAGCGCGGTTAGCGCCCGCCGGCCGCTGCGATCAACCTTGCCAACTCCGTATAACCCCGTCGCCTGGCGTGCGCCAGCGGGCTGATGCCTTCGCGGTCGGCGATGTTCGGATTTGCGCCGCGAGCGAGCAGCAGCCGCGTGATCTCGATGTGCTTCGGACCGCCGTCGCCCAGGATTACGGTCTCGAGCAGCGCAGTCCAACCCAGCCGGTTGACGTGGTCAACGTCGATCGCGGTGGCGAGCAGCACCTTCACCGTTTCCACATGGCCGTAGTGGCAAGCCGGGATCAGCGCGGTGCCGCCGTAGCGATTGGTGCTTTTCAGGTTCGCGCCTGCCGCAAGCGTCAGCCTGACCACCTCCGCATGGCCCCTCGCGCCCGCCACCAGGAAGGCGCTGTCCTGCTTCTCGTCCTGCCAGTTGACGTCGGCGCCCGCGGCGATCAGGCGACGCACTTCGGCCGCATCGCCTCGTTCGGCGGCGAGGACGAGCAACGGGTTGCGCCCCGGGTCCTGCGCCGCAGCGGATCCAGCGACGAGGAGAGCGGCAAGCAGGGATCCGGCGAGGCGGCGCATGTCAGAGCGAATGGGCGAAGCGGGCAAGATAGCCCAAACCCTCGATGGCGCGCGGGCCGTACCAGGAGGTCATCTCACCATTGATGAGATAGACGGGAAGCCGCATCTGCTGTTGCAGCTCTTCGCGATCCTTTTCCCGGAATCGATACGGCTCGGTGGAAAGCAGGATCATTTCCGTGCTTTCCACGTGCAGATCCTTCAACTTAGGGTAGCGCGTGTCGATCAGCGCGGGAAGCGTCTCCAGGCCGAACAGCGCCAGCATGCGCGAAACGTAAGTGTCGCGCGACACCGTCATCCAGGGATCCTTCCAGATGAGGTAGAGCACCTTTCTGGGCTTGAACGACCTGCCCTTGATCGTGTTGTATTCGTTTTCGAAACGCGCACAAAGCACTTCGGCCCTATCCTGAACGTCAAATGCGTTTCCGATCTGGCGGTAGAGCGCCAGGTTGTCCAGCGGCGCGAGCGGGTGGGTGACGATGACGTTTGGCACGAACTTCGCAAGCGCGTCGGCAGCTTCCTTCGTGTTTTCGTCGACGTTCACGATGACGTGGGTGGGAGCCAGTTCGCGGATCCTCCTCAGGTTGACCGACTTGGTGCCGCCCACCTTGGGGATTTTCTTCAGCGCTTCCTTCGGATGGATGCAGAAGCCCGTGCGTCCCACCAACTGGTCCGCGAGCCCCAGCTCGCATACCAGTTCGGTGATGGAAGGAACCAGCGAAACGATCCGGTTCAAAGTGGAAGATCGCGCGCCAGCGCGGCGCCGATTCCCGCGGAGGCGCCGGTGATGAAGACGCGGCGCAAGCCGGGCCGGGATCTCGCTATTTGGTTCCGGCCAGCGTCTTGCGCACCACCGGGATCAGGCGTCCCGCGTTGGCCAGCATGCCTTCGCCCGAACCGCCCTGCTCGACGCTGATGGTATAGCGCCCCTGCACCATCAGCGCGGGCGTTCCATCGATGCGGGATGCGCCGGTCAACTGCGTCGCGCGCTTCATCTTG
>JANNXB010000168.1:0-13570 GCA_031409355.1 Betaproteobacteria bacterium
CTCGTCCGGGGCAACCATGAGTTCCAGCGGTGCGGCGGGCTTCGGCTGCGCCGGAGGCCGCAGGTCGTCGCTCAGGATCTCCAGCGGCGCCGAGATGTCCGGCAGCTCGTCGCGCCTCGTGATGTGCCTGCCGTCGGTGGCCACGGTCAATTCCGAGTCGAACACGGAAGGCTCGGGCTCGGCGCCGCCGCCCTTGGCGCGCCGCTGCGCTTCCTCCTTGGCTTTCTCCGCCTTTTTCAGCGCCTCCAGCAGCAGGCTCATGTCACTGCGCCGGTGCGTCGCGGCTCGGATTGGGCTTCAGGAAGAAATCGCTTCCCGGCAGCAAGTCGCGCAGCCGCGAAAAATCGCCGTCGACGCTGGAATCGCGGATCACAATCGCGCGCAGGAAGATCACCAGCTCGGTCTTCTGGTTCAGGTCCCGGCGCTGCGCCAGCAGCTGCCCGACGCCCGGGATCCGGTTCACGCCGGGAATGCCGTCCTCGACGTTGCTCACCGAGTCCTGGATCAGCCCGCCCAGCACCGCGGTCTGGCCGCTTTGCACGCGCATGATCGATTCCATTTCGCGCGTCTGGATCTCGGGAATCAGGCTCGCGATCGCGGGAATGTTGCAGCCGCCCACGGGAACCGGAATGCCGCAGGGATTGGCGAGCGAGGGATTGGGATCCGCGATGTCCCTGAGCTTGCGCGAGATGGTCGGCCGGACATTGAGCAGCACCGTGTCGGTTTCGCTGATCTGCGGCACCACGGTCATGATGAAACCCACCGGCACCGAATTGACAGTCGTGCTGAAAGTCGTCACGGAGGGCGCGTTCGCGGCAGCCACGGTGCTCGCGCTCACGGTGAAATAGACCAGGTTGTCCACGACCTTGAGCACGGCGGTCTGGTTGTTCAGCACGCTCAGCTTGGGGCTGGAGAGCACGCGCACGTCGCCGAACGATTCGAGCAGTCTCAGCGTGCCGGTGATGCCCAGTCCCGGGCCGCTAGAGAACCCGAGGGTGAATGCGTTGGTGTTGACGCCGGCGGGCGTGCCCCCCGAGACCTGCGCAAATCCGAACCCCGCAACACTGCGCAGCCGCTGCCAGTCGATGCCCCGCTGGTACTGGTTATTCAGCTGGACTTCCGCGACAGTGGCCTCGATCAGCACCTGGCGCTTGGCGCTGCTCATCACCTGGTCGAGAAATTCCTGCACTTTTTCGTGCTGCCGCGAGGTGGCGCGGATGCTGAGTACGCCGGACTCGGGATTGGAGATTACCGAGGCGGCTTCACGAAATTCACTGGCCGGCGGCGGCGCCGGTGCGGCCGCGGCCCCCGCCGGTGCGCCGGGCGCCGGTGCGGCAACCGGCGCGGCAACCGGTGCGGGAGCGTTCAGCGGGATGATCTTGTCGGTTTCGCGCAGCAGGTCCCGGACGTTTGCAACCAGCGTGACCCAGAAACTGTTGACCGAGGTCGTCTTGATGACCGACGTGGAATTATTCTGGGCGCCGGCGCCCCCGCCGCCGCCTGCCGCGGCGCCAGAGCCGCTCACGTTGGTCGACAGGTTGGCGAGACTGGTCGCGTCGCGCGTCAGGTTGACGTAATCGATCCGGTAGATGCGCAGGTAGGGTGTGTCGCGCATCACGGACAGCGTCGGGCCGTCCATTTCGTAGCGCATGTCGATCTGTTTCGAGATCCTGCCGAGCAACTGCGGCAAGGTCTGGTCGATGGCGTTCAATGTCACCGAGCCCGTGACGCTCGGATGGATGTCGACGTTCAATTTCGCGTCGCGCGCCAGCGCGAACAGCAGATCCTGCACGCGCACATTGTTCACGACAACGCTGTAGGTCTCGGGCCGGACCGCGGCAGAGGGCCGCGGCAGCGCCGGGGCGACGTGGACGGGTGCCGGGATGGTGCCTTCCGGCCGCACGTCATCCGCGCGGACATGGGTCGCGGCGGGCTTGAGCGGAATCTGGCCGCAACCCGCGATCGCGGCCGCCAGCGCGGCCGCGATGACTACTTTGGCCAAGCCAGGCGCGCGAGGAACTTCTCCCATGGAGCCAGCATAGCATGATTCCATGAAGAGAATCTCCTAAGCATTTGTTGCCATGATGTTTTCTGACTTTGCCGCTAGTCCGGCGCCGGGCTCAAATGGCAGCGCGCAATTCGGCGAAACTGCGCAGCTCGAAACGGAACGCGTTCTGGTACTTGGGCGGCAGGCGCTTGGCGGCTTCCGCCGCCGCATCCCGGTTCGGGTACAGGCCGTAAGTGACGCGCAGGTGATAGCTGGAGCCGGTCGCGACGGGTATCACGTAAATCTCCGAAAGCTGCACCAGCTCCCGGGCACGGGCGAGAAAGCGTTCGGTGCGCGCGGGGTCGCTGTTCTCGGCGACAAACAACTCGATGCTGAAGCTCATGTCCGGTTCGCTTTCGAGTTTTTCGCGCCCACCGGAAATCCGCTCCCGCAGCATGGGATTGCGGCCCGCCGAGTAGCCTTCCAGGCGGCGTAATTGTTCAGGAGCCAGGAGGGGCGTGGGGAGCTTGTCCGGGACCTGGGCCGCCGCCGCTGGGACTTGGACCGGCGCCGCCGGGGCGACCGCCTCCGCGACGGGCGTCTTGCCCGGATCGGCGGCGGTTGGCGCGGCCACTGCCTGTGGAGGAGGAGCGACGGCTGACACCGGGGCCGGTGCTGATGCCGGCATGGGCGCGCTTGGGACCGTGTTTTCCCTGGTGAGCCAGTAGAACAGGCCTGCCCCGGCGGTGGCGCCGATGGCCAGCAATGCCGCGGCCGCGAGGACGCGTGAGTCGCGCGGTGAGTGCCCGGGGACAGGGGCGAAATCGGAATCCGCGATCGCGGCCCGCACTTCGCGCGGCGTTACCGCGAGGGTGTTGGCGGCGAAAGCGGCAAGCAGCGATTTGTCGCACAGCACGTTGATGCGCCGCGTCAGCCCGCTGGAGGCGCGCGCAATGGCGGAGATCGCCGCCGGGGTGAAGACTTCCCGTCCCTTGTAGCCCGCCGCCCGCATGCGGAACGCAATATAGCTTCCGGCCTCGTCCGCGGTCAGCGGCCGGGTGCGGAAACTGTGCGTGATGCGATCCTTGAGTTGTCGCATGGTCGGCTTGTCCAGCGCCACATCCAGTTCGGGCTGGCCGAACAGCACGATCTGCAACAGCTTGTGGCGGCTCGACTCCAGGTTCGACAGCAGCCGCACCTGCTCAAGGGTGTCCTCCGGCATGGCGTGGGCCTCGTCGATCATGACCACCACGCGCCGGCCGCTGGCATAGAGTTCGATCAGTTGCGTCTGCAATTCGCGCAGCACCGACGAGGGCGGATTCGCGCTGGCCGGCCGCCCGAGTTCATCGGCGATCGCGAGCAGGATTTCGGCGCGCGAATAGGAGGGATTGGCGAGGAACACCGTTTCGACCTCCGGCGGCAGGCGCTCCATCAGCACGCGGCACAGCGTGGTCTTGCCGCTGCCGATCTCGCCGCTTACCTTGACGATGCCCTCGTCGTGCAGGACGGCGTAGAGCAGCCCCTCCAGCGTGGCGCCGCGGTCCGCGCCGTCGAAAAAGAAATCCGGATGCGGCGTGATCCGGAACGGCGGCTCATCCAGGCCGAAATGCTCGAGATACAGTGCCACCGTCTATTTTTCCTTGTCTTCCGGATGGTTCATCCGGCTGTAGAGCGTGGTGCGATTGACGCCCAGCAGTTTTGCCGCCTGGCTGACATTGCCGCGCGTGAGCTTTAGCGCCGCTTCAATGTAGCCTCGTTCGAGGGATTGCAGGAATTCATCCAGCCGGATGCCCCGGCTGCGCTCGAGGTGGCGCAGCGCCTGCGCGAGCGCGTCGCCGTCCCCGGAGATGGCCTCGCCCGGCGCATCCGAGGCAAGGTCGAATTCCGGCTCGAGGTCCGCGGCGGGCAGCCGGCGGCCGGCATGCTTGGTGGTGAGGCGGATTACGATATTGCGCAGTTCGCGCACGTTGCCCGGGAAGGGATAGGCAAGCCAGCGCCGTTCGGCGGCATCATCCAGCGTAAACGCCTGCACTCCGGACTGGTCGGCGTAGAAGCGCCGGAAGTGCTCGAGAAGCAGCAGCTTGTCGGCCTCCATTTCGCGCAGCGGCGGCACGCCCAGCGTGAAAACGGAAAGCCGGTGGTAGAGGTCGGCCCGGAAGCTGCCCTTGCGCACTTCCTGCCGCAGGTCGCGGTTGCTGGCGGCAATCACGCGGGCGCGCGAGACGTGGCTGGCCGTTTCGCCGACGCGCTGGTACTCGCCGTTCTCGAGCACGCGCAGCAGCTTCGCCTGGATTTCCAGCGGCAGTTCTCCGATTTCGTCGAGGAACAGCGTGCCATCGCGGGCGTCCTCGAAGTAACCGGCCTTGTTGGCGAGCGCGCCGGTGAAGGCGCCCTTCGCATGGCCGAAGAGCGTCGGTTCGACCAGCGTCGGCGCGATCGCGGCGCAATTCAGCGCGAAATAGGGTTTCTCGGCGCGCGCCGAGAGCCGGTGCAGGCTTTGCGCGACCAGTTCCTTGCCGCTGCCCGACTCGCCTTCGATCAGCACCGGAAACGGCGAGTCGGCGAATTGCGCTAGCTGGCTTTTCAGTTTCATCAGCGCGGGGCTCTGGCCGATCAGTTCCTCGGCGCCGCGGGTGTAGCTGAGTTCGGCGTCGCGTACCGCCAGCGCCCGCGCCAGGATCTTCTTCAGCGCCGCCGGGTCGCAGGGCTTGGAGATGAATTCAGCGGCCCCCAGGGCGCGCGCGTGGCGCGCGTGGGCCGCATCGTTCTGCCCCGAGAGCACGAAGATGCGCATCTTCGGCGAATGCGCGAGCAGGTCGGTGATCAGCTGAAAGCCCTCGTCCGGCGCGTGCGGCGTGGGCGGCAGGCCCAGGTCCACCAGCGCGAGTTGCGGCGCTTCGGGCAGCTGGCGCAGGAGGTCGATCGCGTGCAGCCGCGATTCGCAGGCCAGCACCTCGAACTCGGCACCGAGCGCGAAGGACAGCGTATCGGCGATCAGCGCATCGTCATCGACGACGAGCAGCCGGGGACGGCCCTCAGGCACTGACTGCAGCGGCGTCGGCATCGGCTCTAATGCATCTCAGAAAGGCGCGCTCGAGGCTGACTTCCCCGAATTGCCGGCACAGTGCGGCGGGGGCGCCACAGAACCGAACCGCCCCGCGATCGAGCACCGTCAGCGATGAGCACAGCTCCTCCACGTCGGCCAGCACGTGCGTGGTGAAGATCAGCGCGCTGCCGCCGCGGTTCAATCTCGCCATCACCGATTTCACGGCCACCCGGCCGGCGGGATCCAGCCCGCTCATCGGCTCATCCAGCACATAAAGGTCCCGCGGCAGCAGGAAGCAGGCCGCAAGGCCGAGTTTCTGCGTCATGCCCTTGGAAAGCTGGCGCACCGGACGTTCCAGCGCCTGCGGATCCAGCTCGAGTTCGACAGCCAGGGCCGCCGCGCTCGCATGGACAAATGGGGCGCCGCCGAGTTCTAGCGTCATGGCGAGAAACTCCCGGCCGAGGAGGTAGTACGGGGGCACGAAGCGTTCCGGAACGTAGGCGAGCCGCGCGCGTGCCGCGGCCTGCCGGCTGTCGAGGCCGAAGATCTCGACGCGGCCGGCGTCGGCCGCGCACAGGTCGAGGGCGCATTTGATGAACGTCGTCTTGCCCGCGCCGTTGGCGCCGGCCAGGCCCATCGCGGCGCCGGGCGCGACGTCCATGCTGGCGCCATCGAGAGCCCGGCGCGCGCCGAAGCGCTTGACGAGCCCCTCGGCGCGAAAAGCGGCAACGGTCGCGGGGACACCCATGCGGGCGATACTATAATCCTCCCCTTCGATTGCGCGTCCCTTCATCTGTGGCCAGTGCCCCCATCGTCGAGATAGACAAGGTTTCGTTCGGCTACGACGCCGCCCGTCCGGTGCTGCACGGCGTGAGCCTGCGCATCGAGCCCGGCAGCGTGGTCGGCATCATGGGCCAGTCCGGCTGCGGCAAGACGACGCTGCTGCGGATCATTGCCGGGTGGCTCAAGGCCAGCGCCGGCACGACCCGCGTGCTGGGCGAATCGGTGCGCGAGCTCGACAGCGAGGGAATCCATGCCCTGCGCCGCAAGATGGGCATGCTGTTCCAGTTCGGGGCCCTGTTTACCGACATGACGGTGTTTGACAACGTCGCCTTCCAGATGCGCGAGCATACCGACCTTCCCCCGGATCTTGTGCACGATCTCGTGATGATGAAACTGGAGGCGGTCGGATTGCGCGGCGCCGCGCACCGGATGCCGTCCGAGCTCTCGGGCGGCATGGCGCGGCGCGTTGCCCTGGCGCGGGCGGTGGCGCTCGACCCGCGCCTGATGCTCTACGACGAGCCCTTCACCGGGCTCGACCCGATTTCGCTGGGCGTGATCGCGCGCCTGATCCGGACCCTGAACGATTCGCTCGGGCAGACGTCCATCGTGGTGAGCCACGACGTCGAGGAGTGCTTCGGCATCGTCGACTACGTGTATTTCGTTTCCGCCGGCCGGGTCGTTGCCGAGGGAACGCCCGACGAGCTGCGCCGGTCCGCGGAGCCGTTCGTCAGCCAGTTCGTGCTGGGCGAGCCCGATGGGCCGATCCCGTTCCACTATCCGGCGCCGAAGTACGAAGCCGACCTTGCGGCGCCCTCCGCCCATGGCTGAACCTTCCTCCTTCACCGCCGCGGCGCGCAAGGGGCTCGAGCGGCTCGGCCAAGGCGCGGCCGCGAAGGTCCTGCGGTTGGGATTCGCGGCGCGCTTCTTTGTCGCCATCCTGCTCAATTCCGGGACGGCGTTCCGGCGCTTCGGGTTGACTATCCGCGAAATCTATTTTGCCGGCGTCATGTCACTCGTCATCATCCTGGTCTCGGGCTTGTTCGTCGGCATGGTGCTGGGCCTGCAGGGGTACGACACGCTGCAGCGTTACGGCTCTTCCGAGGCCCTGGGCATCCTGGTCGCGCTGTCGCTGGTGCGTGAACTCGGACCCGTGATCGCCGGACTGCTGTTTGCCAGCCGCGCCGGATCCGCCATCACCGCCGAAATTGGCCTGATGAAGGCGACCGAACAGCTTGCCGCCATGGAAATGATGGCGGTGGATCCGATCGCCCGCGTGGTGGCGCCGCGTTTCTGGGCGGGGGTGATCTCGATGCCGCTGCTGGCGGCGCTGTTCTCGGCGATGGGGATTTTCGGCGGCTACCTGGTCGGGGTGAAGCTGATCGGGGTCGACGAAGGGTCGTTCTGGTCCCAGATGCAGTCGTCGGTCGACGTGCGCGAGGACATTCTGAACGGGGTCATCAAGAGCGTCGTCTTCGGCGTTGCGGTGTCCTGGATCGCGGTGTTCGAGGGCTATGACGCCCCTCCCACCGCCGAAGGGGTCTCGGGGGCGACGACCCGCACGGTGGTGACCTCTTCCCTGGCCATCCTGGCCCTTGATTTCGTGCTCACGGCACTCATGTTTACCGGAGGTAATGGGAAATGAAACGCTCCACGATCGACATCTGGGTCGGCCTGTTCGTTGCCGCCGGGTTCGCCGGACTGTTGTTTCTTGCCATGAAAGTGGGTAATTTGGCCTCTTTTTCGACCGCCGAGACGTATCAGGTGCAGGCCAAGTTTGCTAACATCGGCGGGTTGAAGGTTCGGGCGCCGATCAAGAGCGCGGGGGTGGTAGTGGGGCGCGTCTCGAACGTCATGTTCGACAACGAGAGCTACGAGGCCATCGTCACGTTCAATGTGGACGCGCAGTACAGGTTTCCGCGCGATACTTCCGCGAAGATCCTGACTTCCGGCCTGCTGGGTGAGCAGTACGTGGGGCTGGAAGCGGGGGGGGATGGCGTGATGCTGAAGCAGGGGGACCGGTTGCGGCTGACCCAATCGGCCGTGGTTCTGGAAAACCTGATCAGCCAGTTTTTGTTCAACAAGGCGGCTGAAGGCAAAGAACCCAAGGACGGCAAGTGAAGACGATACGCATCATCAGGAACCTGTTTCTTGCGCTGCTCTTGGCGGCGGTCGCGGGCTGTGCGACGACCAACGGAGATAGCCGAGATCCGATCGAAGGTTTCAACCGCGCCATGTATTCGTTCAACGATGGTTTCGACAATGCCATCGGCAAGCCTGTGGCGACGGCGTACCGCGATACCCTGCCCGCCCCGGTGCGCGGCTGGGTGCGCAATTTCTTCGCCAATATCGCGGACCTGTTGATCGGCGCCAATAACCTGCTGCAGGGCAAGCCCAAGGACATGGTTACGGACTGGGCTCGCTTCGCGATCAATTCGACCTTAGGAGTCTTCGGCATCAATGATGTCGCTTCCGACATCGGGCTGGAGAAGCATGACGAAGACTTCGGCCAGACGTTTGGTCGCTGGGGGGCGGGCGACGGCGCCTATGTCGTATGGCCGTTCCTGGGCTCCAGCAGCGTGCGCGACAGCGTCGGGCTGATATTCGACGTCAGCCTTGACCCGGTGCTGCAACACAAGCCCTTCCGGGTACGCAACGCAATGACGATCCTGCGCGCGACGAGCAAGCGCGCCGACCTGCTCGATGCGAGCCGCATCCTGGAGGAGGCTGCGTTGGACAGGTATGTGTTCCAGCGCGATGCCTACCTGCAGCGCCGCCGCAATCAGGTCCATGACGGCAATCCTCCCCGGGCAGCGCGCGAACAGCCGCTGGCCGAAGCTGCGGAGCCGGTGTCCGAGAGCCGTCCCGTGGCGGCCGAGAGCCGGCCGGCGCCCGAAACGCAGGCTTCGCCACAGCCTTCGGCGGAAGCGCCTATCGCGCGACTGGACCCGGCGGCGGTCGAAGCCGCAGTGCGCCTGCTTGAGCTTCCGGCATCCTCCGCAGTCAGCAGCGGAGGCTAGGATGTTTCCGAGGTTTGCACGGTTCGCGACGCTGGCCGCGGCGACGGGAATCTTCGTGGCAGGCGCCGTGCGCGCCCAGGTTCCCGCGGACAGCCAGGCGCCCGACCAGCTGGTGAAGACCGTGACCCTCGAGGTCGTGGACCTCATCCAGAAGGACAAGGACATCCAGAAGGGCGATCGCAAGAAGGTGATCGCGCTCATCGAGGCCAAGGTCCTGCCGCATTTCAATTTCCAGGCGATGACCTCGAGCGCGGTCGGCCGCAACTGGGACAAGGCCAGCGCCGAGCAGAAGGCGCGCCTGATGGACGAATTCAGGGTCCTGCTGGTGCGCACCTACTCTAGCGCGCTCGCTTCCTACAGCAACCAGAAGTTCGATTTCCGGCCGCTGCGCGCGAAACCCACGGATACCGACGTCACGGTGAACGTGCGCATCCTGCAGTCGGGCAGCCAGCCGGTGACGATCGACTACGACATGGAAAAACGCCCCGGCGGCTGGAAAGTCTGGGACGTGCGCGTCGGCGGCATCAGCCTGGTCGCCAACTACCGAACCGAGTTCGACAACCTGATCCGCGAGTCCGGCGTCGACGGATTGATCAAGGCACTGGTCGCGAAGAACAACTCGCAGGGCCAGGCCGCGGTCGCGGGAGCGCCCAAGAAATGATCCGGCGCGACGGCGATCGCATGGTCGTGGGCGGTGCCCTGACGCTTGCGAGCGTGGCGGCGGTTCTGCGCGAAGGCAGCGCGGTCATCGGGCAAGGCGTGCGAACGGTGGATCTCGCCGAGGTCGGCGAACTGGACTCCTCCGCGCTGGCGCTGCTGCTTGCCTGGATGCGGGAAGCCAAAAAGCACAACCGCGAGCTGCAGTTCGCGAACCTTCCGCAAGGCCTGACCACCATCGCCCGCCTGTACGGCGTGGCCGACCTGCTGCCCGCTTCCCCGGCGCATCACTGAGTTCGCACGCCCGCGCGAACGTGCCCGGCACGTGGTCGCGGGCACGCCCGCCATGACCTTCGCAATTGAAGCCCTGAATGTCGAGAAGCGCTACGGCGCGCTGCAAGCGCTCGCCGGGGTCAGCCTCGCGGTCGCCGAGGGCGAATTTTTCGGCCTGCTCGGGCCCAACGGCGCGGGCAAGACCACACTCATCAGCATCATCGCCGGCCTGTCGCGCGCCAGCGCGGGCACGGTGCGGGTCATGGGCGCGGACGTCGTCACGGACTACCGGCGATCGCGCCGCATGCTGGGCGTGGTGCCGCAGGAGCTGGTGTTTGACCCGTTCTTCACTGTACGCGAGACGCTGCGCATCCAGTCGGGCTATTTCGGCCTGCGCAACAACGACAAATGGATCGACGAAGTGATCCATCATCTCGACCTCGGCGCAAAAGCCGACGCAAACATGCGCACGCTTTCCGGCGGCATGAAGCGTCGCGTGCTGGTGGCGCAGGCGCTGGTGCACCGGCCGCCCGTGATCGTGCTCGACGAACCGACTGCCGGGGTGGACGTAGGATTGCGCCAGGCGCTTTGGCAGTTCATCCGGCGCTTGAACCGCGACGGCCACACCATCGTTCTGACCACGCATTACCTGGAGGAAGCCGAGGAACTGTGCGACCGCATCGCCATGCTGAAGGCGGGCCGCATCGTGGCGCTCGATTCGACGCGCAACCTGCTCGAGACGTTTTCGGGCCTGGTGCTGAAACTGCGCCTCGACCGCAACGCCCTGCCGGACGGATTGGACGCCACATTGCTCGCCGCCGAAGACGGGCGCTTCACGCTGCGCCTGCGCGACTACAACGCGCTCGAGCAGGTCCTGCACCGCGTGCGCGAGACCGGCGCGGCGATCGAGGAACTCGAGCTGGAGCCGCCCGATCTCGAGGACGTGTTCCTGCGCGTGATGGAAAGGCATTGATGGGCGGGTTTCCGACACTCCTGTACAAGGAATTGCTGCGCTTCTGGAAGGTAAGTTTCCAGACGGTCGCCGCGCCGGTGCTGACCGCGCTCCTGTACCTCGTCGTCTTCGCCTACGCGCTCGGCGACAGGGTGCGCGTGTTCGAGCAGATGAGCTATGCCCAGTTCCTCGTGCCGGGGCTGGTGATGATGAGCGTGCTGCAGAACGCGTTCGCCAACAGTTCCTCCAGCCTGATCCAGTCGAAGATCAGCGGCAACCTGGTCTTCATGATGCTGCCGCCGATCTCCTACTTCGAGTTCTTCGGCGCCTACGTGCTCGCTTCGATGGTGCGCGGCCTCGTGGTCGGCAGCGGCGTGCTCCTGGTGACGCTGTGGTTCGTCGACCTGCAGCTGGCGGCGCCGGCCTGGGTCCTGGTTTTCGCCCTGCTGTGTTCCGCGATCCTGGGCGCGCTGGGCCTGATCGCCGGCATCTGGGCCGACAAGTTCGAGCAGATCGCCGCGTTCCAGAACTTCGTCATCCTGCCGCTGACCTTCCTTTCGGGCGTGTTCTATTCGATCCACTCGCTGCCGCCGCTGTGGCAGGCGGCGTCGCACCTGAATCCTTTCTTCTACATGATCGACGGTTTCCGCTACGGATTCTTCGGCGTGTCCGATTTCCCGCCGTTCGCGAGCCTGGCGGTGGTCGCGGTAAGCTTTGTGCTGCTCTCCGCGGCCTGCCTGCTGATGCTCCGGTCAGGCTACAAACTCAGGCAATAGGAAGGAATACACTGATGGTCACGCCCGAAAGCATCAAGAGCGGCATCGAAGCCGGCCTCGCCTGCGAGAGCGTCGAGGTGATTGGCGACGGGCAGCATTTCCAGGCGGTGATCGTTTCGCCCGCCTTCGCTGGCAAGAGCCGCGTGCAGCGCCACCAGCTCGTCTACAAGGCGCTGGGCGATCGCATGCGCGAGGAAATTCACGCGTTGTCGATGCAGACCCTGACGCCGGAAGAAGCAAAGCAGAATGGATAAGTTGCTGATCACGGGCGGGCGACCGCTGCAGGGATCGGTGCCGATCTCGGGCGCCAAGAACGCCGCGCTGCCGATCATGGCCGCGACGCTCCTGGCTCCGGGCGTCCACCGGCTGCGCAACGTTCCGCGGCTGCGCGACACGCGGACCTTCGCCCGGGTGCTGGAGTTGCTCGGCGCGAAAGTCGCCTTCGACGGCAACCTGTGCACGATCGACAGCAGCGGGGTGAACTCGGTCGAGGCGCCCTATGAGCTGGTCAAGACGATGCGCGCCAGCATCTACGTGCTGGCGCCCCTGCTGGCGCGCTTTGGCGCCGCGAGGGTGTCGCTGCCGGGGGGCTGCGCGTGGGGACCGCGGCCGGTGAACCTGCACCTGTCGGGTTTGCAGGCGATGGGGGCGGCGCTCGACATCGAGCACGGCTACATCGTCGGCCGCGACGTGAAACTGAAAGGCGCGAGATTCGGGTTCGACGTGGTTTCGGTCGGCGCCACCGCGCAGCTCATGATGGCGGCCGTTCTCGCGCAGGGGACAACGGTGCTCGAGAATGTCGCCGTCGAGCCCGACGTCACGGCGCTTGGCGACGCGCTCGTGGCCTGCGGCGCGCGCATCGAAGGCCTGGGTTCGCGCAACCTCACGATCCACGGCGTAACCGCGCTGAAACCGATCGATACCACGATCATCCCCGACCGCATCGAGGCGGCGACGTTCGCGGCCGCCGCGGCGATGACCGGCGGGCGCCTCAGGCTCGAGCGTGTCGTGCCGGCCCACTTCGAGGCCGTACTGGGGAAGCTGGAGGAAGCCGGGAGCACGATCGAACGGGCGGCGGACTCCGTGACCGTCACCGGGCCGGCGCGTCCCAGGCCGGTGAACGTCGTGACCCAGCCGTTTCCGGGCTTTCCGACCGACATGCAGGCGCAGATGATCGCTGTATGCGCGATCGCGGGAGGCACCAGCGTGATCGAGGACACCGTCTACCTCGATCGCTTCACGCACGTCCCCGAACTCGCGCGCATGGGCGCGAGCATCGAGCTGAAGGGCAATGTCGCGGTGGTAAAGGGCGTGGAACGGCTTTACGGAGCGCCGGTGATGGCGACCGACCTGCGCGCCTCCGCGAGTCTAGTGCTCGCGGGACTTGCCGCGCAGGGCGAGACGATCATCGATCGCATCTATCATCTCGACCGCGGCTACGAGACGCTGGAGCAGAAGCTCGGCGCCGTCGGCGCGCGCATCCAGCGAGTCAACTGATGCGGTTAAACTCGATCGCATGGGCATGATCAGCATCGCGCTATCCAAGGGACGGATTCTGGACGAAACCGCGCCGCTGCTCGCGCGCGTTGGCATCCGGCCCAGGGAAAACCCGGAGGACTCGCGCAAGCTGATCGTTGGCACGGAGCGGCGAGGCGTGCGCCTGATCGTGGTGCGGGCCTCCGACGTTCCCACCTACGTCGGGCAGGGCGCGGCGGAGCTCGGCATCGCCGGGGGCGACGTGCTCGCCGAGCATGGCGGCGTGGGCCTTTACCAGCCGGTGGACCTGGGCATCGCCCGCTGCCGGATGATGGTCGCGACGCGCCGCGGCTTCGATTACGCCGCCGCCGTGCGGCAGGGGGCGCGGCTGCGCGTCGCGACCAAATACGTCCAGCTCACGCGCGAGCATTTCGAGGCCAAGGGCGTGCACGTGGACCTGATCAAGCTCTATGGCTCGATGGAACTCGCGCCGCTGACCGGGCTGGCGGATGCGATCGTCGACCTCGTCTCCAGCGGCAAGACGCTGCGCGCCAACGACCTGGTCGCGGTCGAGGAGCTCATGCCGGTGTCGGCGCGCCTGGT
>JANNXB010000169.1:0-1789 GCA_031409355.1 Betaproteobacteria bacterium
CCGTCGCGCAGCAGCTCAAGGGCGACGTTCGCTTCTACAACGGCTTCCCGCCGGGCGGCACCTCCGACCTGCTCGGGCGCATGCTGGGCGACGCCCTTGGCCCGATCGTCGGCCAGAAGGTGATCGTCGAGCAAAAGACCGGCGCGAGCGGATTCATCGCCGCCGAGGCGACCGCGCGCTCGACCCCCGACGGGCAAACGATTTTCCTCGCACCGATGGCGGTGATGACGATTGCGCCGCAGATGCCCGGGCAGAACGTTACCGTCGATGTCGACAAGGAACTCACGCTGATCACCAACGTCGGCGGCGTCTACAACATCCTGGTGGCGAACCCGAACGGGCCGTTCAAGACGGTGCCGGAACTGATCGCGTACGCGAAGAAGAATCCCGGCAAGCTCACCTACGCATCGGCCGGAAACGGCACCTCGCAGCACCTTTCGGCGGAACTCTTCAAAAAGCTCGCCGGCGTGTACATCCTGCACATCCCGTACCGCGGCGGCGCCCCGGCGGTGTTCGATATCGTCGGCGGCCGCACCGACATGATGTTCGGCAACATGCCGGAATTTCTCGGCCAGATTCGTGGCAACGGCCTGAAGCCGATCGCCTTCGGCGCGCCAAAGGCCTCGCCCCTGTTCCCCGACGTGCCGCTGATCAGCACCACGCTGCCCGAGTTCAAGATCTCGAACTGGTTCGGCGTCGTCGGCCCCGGAGGGCTTTCCGCTGAGTGGGTGCGCTACTGGAACCAGGCCATCATGACCGTCGCCAAACAGCCGGCGTTCATCCAACGGATGACCGACAATGGCATGGACATCCTCGTCGGCTCGCCCGACGAGTTCAAGGCCACCATCGCGGCAGACCGCAAGCGCTGGGGCGAAGTGATCAAGGGCGCGGGCATCCGCGCGGATTGAGCTTGCGCGAAGCGGGGTAACGGCGCCATGAAAATCACCGACGTCATCACGCATCAGCTGTCCGTTGCGGTCGATGAACCGTTCACCTCATCGCGCGGCTGGTTCTACAAGACCAAGGGCGCGCTGGTGGTCGAAGTACGCACGGACGAAGGCATTACCGGCTGGGGCGACTGCTACGGCCCTGCCGCGGTGTGTCGGTCCATCGTCGATACGCTGCTCAAGCCCTCGGTCATCGGCAAGGATCCCTTCGACGTCGAAGTGATCTGGGAGGCGCTCTACAACAAGGTCAAGGACTACGGTGTTTCGGGCATGACGATCTCGGGCATCAGCGGGATCGACATCGCGCTGTGGGACATCGTCGGCAAGGCCTGCAAGCAGCCGGTACACAAGCTGCTGGGCGGCGCTTTCCGCACCCGGGTCGAAGCCTATGCCACGGGGCTTTACTTCAAGAACATGGAGCGCCTGAACGAAGAGGCGGTCGAGGAAGCGCTCGGCTACGCCGGGCAGGGTTTTCGTGCCATCAAGATGAAAATCGGCCTGGGCTCGCTGAAAAAAGACATCGAGCGCGTCGCCGCGGTGCGCCAGGCGATCGGCCCGGACCTGCGCCTGATGGTGGATGCCAACCACTGCTTCAACGTGCCGCAGGCGATCGCCATCGGCCGCGAGCTCGAGCCGCTCGGCGTTCACTGGTTCGAGGAACCGGTCTCACCCGAGGATCTGGATGGCTACGCCGAGCTGCGCGCGCGCCTGGACATCGCCATCGCCGGCGGCGAGAACGAGTTCACCAAGTTCGGTTTCCGCGAGATTCTCGCCAAGCGCGCGATGGACATCATCCAGCCCGATGTGTGCGCCGCGGGCGGGCTCACCGAATGCAAGAAGAT
>JANNXB010000170.1:0-6418 GCA_031409355.1 Betaproteobacteria bacterium
TCGGCGCGCTGGTGCTGCTGTACCTGGTTGGGATCGCGTTTCAACTCCGGTGGCTGCGAGTGTCGCCGCGAAGCTGAATCGTTGATAATGGCCCGAACCATCCGAGGGGCCATCATGCGCAAGCTATTACTTTCCCTTACCGCCATCCTGTTGCTTTCCGGCTGCGGCTACAACGATTTCCAGCGCCTGGATGAAGGCGTGAAGGCCGCGTGGTCGGAGGTGATCAACAACTACCAGCGGCGCGCGGACCTGATCCCGAATCTGGTGGCGACCGTACAGGGGGCGGCGGACTTCGAAAAGGGCACGCTGGTGGAGATCGCCAACGCGCGCGCATCGGTGTCCGCGATCAAGGCGACGCCGGAGCTGGTCAACGATCCCGAGGCGTTCGCCAAATTCCAGGCGGCGCAGTCGCAGATGACGGGCGCGCTGTCGCGGCTGCTGGCTGTGGCGGAGGCCTATCCGACGCTCACGGCGACGAAAGAGTTCGGCGAGCTGCGCGCGGAACTGGCGGGCGCGGAGAACCGCATCACGGTGGCGCGCGGGCGCTACATCAAGGCGGTGGAGGCCTACAACATCCTCTCGCGCGAGTTCCCCACCAACCTCACGGCGATGCTGTTCGGCTACAAGACCAAGGCCAACTTCACGGTCGAGAACGAGAAGGCGATCGCCGTGCCGCCGAAAGTGGACTTCAGCAAGCCAGCGGCGAAGTAGCAGTACGCCCATGCGGCAACTCTTCGCCGCACTGCTGGTCGTAGCAGGACTGATTGGCGCCGTACGCGCCGACGTCGCGGTGCCGCCGCTCAAGACGCGCGTCACCGATCTCACCGGGACGCTGAACGCACAGCAGACGGGCGAACTCGAATCGCGCATCGCGGCGTTCGAATCGCGGCGCGGCAGCCAGATCGCGGTGCTGCTGCTGCCGACGACCAAGCCCGAGGAAATCGAGCAGTACTCGATCCGGGTGGCGGAAGCCTGGAAGATCGGCCGCAGGAAGGTGGACGACGGCCTGATCCTGATCGTCGCGAAAGACGACCGGCGCCTGCGCATCGAGGTGGGCTACGGCCTGGAAGGCGCGATCCCGGATTCAGTTGCGAAGCGGGTGATTGAAGAACGCATCACTCCGCGCTTTCGCGACGGCGACTTCTACGGCGGCGTGCGCGACGGCGTCGATCAGCTGATCAAGCTGGCCGAAGGCGAGAAGCTGCCGCCGCCGTCCGCCGCTCCGGGCGGCGGCAGCTCCATCCCGACGGACTGGATCATTCCCGCGCTGTTTCTCGTCGTGATCGGGAGCGGCATACTCAAGGCGATGCTCGGCCGTTTTCCTGGATCGCTCGCCGCTGGCGCGGGGGTTGGCCTGATCGCGTGGCTCATGTTCGGAATCGTGGTTGGCGCGGTGGCGCTGATCGTTGGCTTCCTGCTCGCCTTTGCCAATATCGGCATGGGCCGCGGCGGCGGCTGGTCGAGCGGCAGCCGCGGCTCCTGGGGCGGCGGTGGCGGCGGTGGTTTCGGCGGCGGCGGCTCCTCGGGGCGCTGGTAGGGTTCAATGCGCTGGATCCGCCACCTTTTCCTCGACTATTTCACGCTGCAGCGCGCGTATCCGCTTGCGACGCTTGCGGCCATTGAACGCGCCGTCGCCGGGCAGGAAAAGCGCCACCGCGGCGAGCTGCGGGTCGTGATCGAGGGTGGGCTGCCGCTGCCGGCGCTGCTCGCGGGGCGCAGCGCGCGCGAACGCGCGCTAGAACACTTCACACGGCTGCGCGTCTGGGATACCGGGGACAACGCCGGCGTGCTGATCTACCTGCTGCTCGCCGACCGGCGCGTGGAAATCGTCGCCGACCGCGGCATCCACGCGCGCGTAGGGGAGGCCGCGTGGGAGACGATCTGCGGCGCGATGCAGCAGGAGTTCGCGGTAGGACGATTCGAGACAGGGGTTCTTATCGGACTTTCAGCCGTGAGCGATCTGCTGGCGCAGCATTTTCCGGCAAAGCCCGGCGACAACCAGAATGAGCTGCCGGACGCGCCAGTAGTTCTCTGAGGCGCCGCCGCCACTCAGTGAATCTCAGGATCCGCCGTCGGCGCGGTGCCCTCGAGGAAATCGAAGTCGCAGCCTTCGTTGGCCTGCTTCACGTGGCGCGAGAAGATGGCGCCGTAGCTGCGCTCGTACTTCATCGGCGGGCGCTTCCAGGCGGCCTTGCGCTTCGCCATTTCCGCGTCTGAGATTTTGAGGTTGATGAGTTTTTTCTCCACGTCCAGTTCGATCATGTCGCCGTTCTGCACGAAGGCGAGCGGGCCGCCGACGTAGGCTTCCGGCGCGACGTGCAGGATGCAGGTGCCGTAGCTGGTGCCGCTCATGCGGCCATCCGAGATCCGCACCATGTCCTTGATGCCCTGCTTGATGAGCTTCTTCGGCATCGGCAGCATGCCCCATTCGGGGAAGCCCGGGCCGCCGAGCGGGCCCGACATCTTCAGCACCAGCACGGAGTTCGCGTCGACATCCAGGTCGTCGCGGTCGATGCGCGCCGCCATGTCGTTGTAGTCCTCGAACACCACCGCCTTGCCGGTGTGCTTTAGCAGCTTCGGGTCGGAGGCGCTGGTTTTCAGCACCGCGCCGTCGGGTGCGAGCGAGCCGTGCAGCATGACAATGGCCCCGGACTTCTTCAGCGGCTTGTCGAGCGGCAGGATTACTTCCGCGTTCCAGACCTTGGCGCCTTCGATATTCTCGCCGAGTGTCTTGCCGTTGACGGTCTTCGCTTTCAGATCGAGCAGATCCTTCAGGGAGAAGAGCAGGGCGCGCAAGCCGCCTGCATAGAAGAAATCCTCCATCAGGTACTTGTCGCCCGAGGGCCGCACGTTGGCGATCACCGGCACCTTCGCGCCGATCTCGTTGTAGCGCTCGAGCGGGAAGGCGAGGCCGGCGCGTCCGGCCATCGCCACCAGGTGGACGATGGCGTTGGTCGAGCCGCCCATCGCCATCAGCGTGGTGATGGCGTTGTCGAAGGAGCCCTTGGACAGGATATCGCGCGGCTTGAGGTCTTCCCAGACCATCTCGACGATGCGCTTGCCGGTCAAGGTGGCCATGCGCGCGTGGTTCGAATCCGGCGCCGGAATGGACGAGTAGCCGGGCAGGGTGAAGCCGAGCGCTTCCGCCAGCGACATCATGGTCGCCGCGGTGCCCATGGTCATGCAGGTGCCGGGTGAGCGCGCGATGGTGTCTTCGATGTCTTGCCAATCGCGCTCGGTGATGCGCCCTGCGCGCAGCTCGTCCCAGTATTTCCACGTGTCGGATCCCGAGCCCAGCGTCTGGTCACGCCAGTGAGAATTCAGCATTGGGCCCGCCGGCAGGTAGATCGCGGGCAGGTTCATGCTGGTCGCGCCCATGAGGAGCGCGGGCGTGGTCTTGTCGCAGCCGCCCATCAGCACGCAGCCGTCCACCGGGTAGGAACGCAGCAGTTCCTCGGTTTCCATGGCGAGGAAGTTGCGGTACATCATGGTGGTCGGCTTCTGCATGGTCTCGGCCAGCGCCATCGCCGGCATTTCCAGCGGGAAGCCGCCCGCCTGCCAGACGCCGCGCTTCACTTCCTCGGCGCGCTGGCGGAAATGCGTGTGGCAGTGGTTGATGTCCGACCAGGTGTTGATGATCGCGATGACGGGCTTGCCCTGGTAGTCCGTGCGGTCGTAGCCCATCTGCGCGGTGCGCGAGCGATGGCCGAAGGAGCGCAGGTCCTTGACGCCGAACCAGCGATGGGAACGTAGTTCTTCTGGTTTTTTTCTTGTCACGTCTTCTCCCCACGTTATTTTCCCGAACGGAAGCGGTGATTGTAAACTCGCCGCATGGCATTTGCCGGCGAGTACATTTTCAGGCCGCGCAGCTGGCGGCGGCTGCTGCGCTTCGCCGTCTTTGCCACCGCGGCGGCGCTGTCGCCCTCCGGCTACGGCCCGCAGGCGCGCGCCGTCGCGGTGCGGCAGATCTACCTCACCGCCTGGAGGATCCTGCCCGGCTACCTCGTGACCGCCGCGCTGCTGAGTTTGCTGTTGATCGAAGTAGTGGTGATCTCGGCGCGCCAGTACGGGGTCGCGCAGTATTCGCTGGAACTGGTGCTGCGCGTTCTGGTGCTGGAGCTGGTGCCTCTCCTGACTGCTCTGTTCGTGGCGCTGCGCTCGGGCGCCGCGATCGGGGCGGAGATCGCGCTGATGAGCGTTCGCGGCGAGCTCGACGACGCCGGCGAGGCGAGCGCCAGCCCACTGCACGCCGAGCTGGTGCCGCGAATCGCCGGCGCGGCGCTCTCGGTGGCCTCGCTCACCTCGCTCGGCTGCCTGATCGCGGTTTGGCTGTCCTACGTGGTGTTCTACGGCTTCACGCCCGCCGGCCTGTCCGAGTTCACGCGCATCGTCGCGAACGTATTCGACGGCATCGAGCTGGTTGCTTTCGGGCTCAAATGCATGCTGTTCGGCCTCGCGGTGGCGATCATCCCCGCGGCCACCGGGTTGGAAGCCGAGCCCGGCGAGATCAAGTCGCTGCCCGGGGTGGTGCTCGGCGGACTGATCAAACTGTTCTTCGCGATCCTGGTGATCGAGGCCGCGATTTTGGTGGTGAAATACGTCTGACCGTGGCCGAACAACCCGAACCGCCGGCAACACCCTCTTCGCGTGCAGCCGAACTCGCCGCCGCGCTGCTGCCGCGCAGCCTGGGAGTCAAGGTCGGCATCCTGATCGCGGTCACCGTGATGGTGATCGGCGGTTTCGTGCTTTACGTGCTGTTCGCGCGTGGCGTGTTCGATCAGACGCAGCGCCTCGCGTTGATTACCGACAACGCCGAGGGCGTGAGCGTCGGCGCGGACCTCAGCTTTGCCGGCTTCCCAGTCGGCAGAGTGCGCAGCATCCGCCTGCGCGACGACGGCAAGGTGCATATCGACGTCCGCGTGCCGGTCAGCGAATCCAGGTGGTTGCGCGAAACCAGCGTCTTTGTGATCGAAGTACCACTGGTGGGCGCGGCCAAGCTGCGCGCCTACAGCGCCAACCTGAAGGATCCGCCGCTGGCGGACCGCGCCGAGCGCGCGGTGCTGCGCGGCGATACCGCGCAGGAGATCCCGCGCATGGTCGCCACCTTGCGCTCGGTTCTCGAGAACGTCGACCAGATGACCGATTCGGGGTCGAGCCTGCAGGAAAGCCTGAAGAGCGCGCGCACCGTCACCGAGCGCATGGCCGGCAAGTACGGCGTGCTCGGCGGCGTGATGGGCGGCGAAGACAACGCGAAGAAGGTGCTCGCTTCGATCGACCGGGCCAATGCGCTGCTCGCTTCGCTCGGCGGCGTGTCTCTGAAGCTCGACGGGGTGCTGTCGAAGGCCGATCAGCGCGTGTTCGGGCAGGGCGGCGTCGTCGACGAAACGCAGAAGGCCGTAGTGCAGGCGAACGCGATCCTGGGCGAAGTGCGCGAGAGCCTGAAGAAGGTCGACGGCATCCTCGCCGACGCGCAGGCAGTGGGCACGAACGCGAAAGCCGCCACCACCGACCTCGCGGCATTGCGCGCCGAGGTCGAGGCGAGCCTGCGCAAGGTGACGGCGCTGATCGAGGAGGTCAACCGCAAGTGGCCCTTCGAGCGCGACACGAAGGTGAAGCTGCCTTGAGATTTTTCCCTATCTTCGCTTTTCTCTTTTTATCCGCGTGCGGAGGTGGACCGGTGGCGCCAGACTGGCAGTCGAATTCACACAGCGCCTTGAATGCATTCCAGTCCTACTACCTGAGGGGCGATACGCGCGCGGCGGCACTTGAATTCGATCGGGCAGTGGCGGAACTGCGCAGTACCGGGCGCGGCGACCTCGTCGCGCGCGCGCAACTGGTGCGCTGCGCGGTGCGCGCCGCGAGCCTGGAATTCGACAACTGCCCCGGATTCGAGAAACTGCGCGCCGACGCCGGCGCTGAAGAGCTGGCTTACGCGGATTACCTTGCGGGAAAAGGCAAGCACGCCGCTTCGGAAGATGCGCTGTCGCGTCTCGTCGCCGCGGGCGTCGCGTTCCGGACTGCTTCCGTTGCGCCGGCCCAGATCGCGGCGGCGATCGATGCGTCTTCAACCCAGGGATGGCGGCGACCGCTGCTGGCGTGGCTGGAAGTGGAAGCGAAGCGCGCCGAGGGCGCGGGCGACAAGGCAGCGGCGGAGCGCCTGCGGCGGCGCATCGCCCTTGTGCTGGGGAAAAACTAGGCCACGGCTTTATATTTCAGCGGCACGCCGTTCAGCTTCTGCAGTTCGTCGAACGACAGTCCCTCGGCGCAGATCTCCACCAGGTGCAGCCCGTCGGGCCTGATGTCGATCACGGCCAGGTCGGTGTAGACGCGCGTCACGCAGCGCAGCCCGGTGAGCGGGTAGGTGCAGCGCTCGACGATCTTCGACTCGCCTTTCTTGGTGAGATGTTCCATCGTCACG
>JANNXB010000171.1:0-2011 GCA_031409355.1 Betaproteobacteria bacterium
GGTCTCGGGCGAGTATTCGATGCTGCGCGCGGCGATCGCCAACGGCTGGCTGCCGGAGTCCTGCATCATGGAATCGTTGACCGCGTTCAAGCGCGCCGGCGCGGACGGAATTCTCACCTACTTCGCGCTCGAAGCCGCGGCTGCGCTTAACGACGGATAGGAAAAATCTATCCACCCCTGGCTGCACGGCGCCCCTCGAATTGTCCATCCTCCCGATCCTTAACCCCGGTGTGACGGCGCACAACGGCTTATGTCGCATCGCGAGCCGTATATGGTAAAAAACGGTGATTGTCATCCGCCGCACCGTGCACCGCCGCTACCGCCCTGGTCCACGGCGCGACGCTCATCCGCGCACGCTGCTGAAGGAGCCGGCCCAGGCGGTCCGGGTGTTCTCTCCTGCAGGAGAAAATACACGCGAGTGTTTTTGACTGTAGGGAAAAATCATTGTATGGTGGCACGGTGCCCAGAGCCCGCCGACCCCGCTATCTCGCCGCCGCGTTGCGCCACGATCTCGCGCGCAAGATGGCGTTCGTCGCCGGCCCGCGGCAGGTCGGCAAGACCACGCTTGCCCTCGGCCTGCCCGGGGCGCGTGCCGCGTACCTCAACTGGGACGTGGCGGAGCACCGGGAGAGGATCCTCAAGGGCGAACTGCCCGCAGGGCCGCTCTGGATCTTCGACGAGATCCACAAGTACCGGCGCTGGCGCAATTACCTGAAGGGGCTCTACGACGGCCGGCCGCGCGGCCAGAGGATCCTGGTCACCGGCAGCGGGCGGCTCGACCTGTACCGCTTCGGCGGCGATTCGCTGCAGGGCCGCTATCACCTGCTGCGCCTGCATCCATTCTCGGTGGCCGAGCTGGGCATGTCGCGCCCGTCGCAACTCCTGGACCTGCTGCGTCTGGGCGGATTTCCGGAACCTTTCTTTAGCGGCAGCGAGACGCAGGCGCGGCGCTGGTCGCGCGAGTACCGCACGTTGCTCGTGCGCGAGGACGTCGCCGCGTTGGAGCGCATCCAGGACCTCGGGCACCTGGAGCTGCTGATGCTGCGCCTGCCCGAGCTGGTCGGCTCGCCGCTCTCGATCAACGCGCTGCGCGAGGACCTGCAGGTGAGCCACAAGGCGGTGGTCAACTGGATCGGCGCGCTGGAGCGCCTGTACAGCGTATTCCGGCTCTCGCCGTTCGGCGCGCCGCGCATCCGCGCGGTAAAAAAGGAACAGAAGCACTACAACCTCGACTGGAGCGTGGTGCCGCAAGATCCGGCGCGCTTCGAGAACCTGGTCGCCTGCCACCTGCTCAAGTGGGTGCACTACGAGCAGGACACGAAGGGACGCGAGCTCGAACTGCGCTACTTCCGTGACATTGACGGCCGCGAGGTGGACTTCGTCGTCGTCGAAGGGCGCCGGCCCGTGCTGCTCGCCGAGTGCAAGTGGGCGGACGCCCCGTTGGACCGCGGTGTGCGCTACCTGAAAGCGCGCTTCCCGCACGCCGAGGCCTGGCAAATCTCCGCCACCGGAACCAAGGACTACCAGAGCCCCGAAGGCGTGCGCGTCGCGCCCGCCCTGCGCCTGCTCGAGCGGCTGATCTGACGCTTGAGCGCTCCCCCGGCCTTCCCGCGCTTTTCGCGTTACTGATCCACACAGCGACCAGCTTCTAAGACCGTCCGAACGATTCGGTACGGGGATGATGCATGCCTGCTTGGGTAACGGCTCCGGAAATCGCACGGCGCCGGCATTCAGGCCAAACACCAGCAGAATTGACCTAAGTCATCCCCCCTTTGGCGCATAGGGCGTCAGATAGGCGGACTGCCCCATGGCAACCGAAACCAACGCGACCATCCTCATCGTCGACGACGCCCCGGAGAATCTGGTCGTCCTGGGCGAGTTGCTTCGCCCGCTCTACCGCGTGCTCGCGGCCCCCTCGGGCGAAGCCGCGTTGCGCGGGGCGGGGGGGGGGGGGGGGGGGGGGGGAGGCAAGACCCGACCGGAGGGTGCGCGTCGTGAAGAAATCACCCCC
>JANNXB010000172.1:0-4878 GCA_031409355.1 Betaproteobacteria bacterium
CTGCAACGTCAGCAGGTCGTCGCGCCGCACGCGTACCGTCCAGGACGAGTTGAAGTGCGCGACGACGCCGCCGGCCAGCTTGAAGGTGGCATAGGCCGCGTCGTCGGATGTCGCCTTGTACTTCTTTCCGCCCTCGTCCCAACGGAAAGGGATGTGTGTCGCGCCCAGGCAGGACACCGACTTCACTTCGCCGAACAGGTTGTCGAGCACGTAGCGCCAGTGGCACAGCATGTCGAGGATGATGCCGCCGCCGTCCTGCTTGCGGTAGTTCCAGGACGGGCGCTGCGCCGGCGGCTGGCCGGCTTGCTGGTCGCCTTCGAACACCCAGTAGCCGAACTCGCCACGCACCGAGAGGATCTTGCCGAAGAAGCCCTCGTCCCGCAGCTTCGCCAGCTTCAGCATCCCCGGCAGCCAGAGCTTGTCCTGCACCACGCCGTGCTTGATCTTCGCCTTCTTCGCCGCCTTGTACATGTCCACAGCTTCGGCGAGCGTCGTCGAGACGGGCTTTTCGCAGTACACGTGCTTGCCCGCCTTGATCGCCTGCTTCAGGAATCTCGGACGCAGCTGGGTGGAGGCGGCGTCGAAGAAGATGCTGTCGTCCTTCGATTCCAGGGCCTTTTTCAGGTCCACGCCCCAGCGCTCCACGCCATGCTGTTTCGCCAGCGCCGCGATTTTGTCGGGGTTGCGCCCGATCAGGATCGGATCGGGCATGAGGCGCGTGCCGTCCTTCAGCGCGACGCCGCCCTGCTTGCGAATTTCGAGGATGGAGCGTACGAGGTGCTGGTTCATGCCCATGCGCCCGGTGACGCCGTGCATGATGACCCCGATGCGCTGTATTGCTTTTTTCCCGTTAGTCATTTTTTCTTCGCCAATCCGAGATTGTTGATGATCTTGCGCTCCTTCTCGTACTGCTCGCGCGCCCACTTCGTGTAGTCCTCGCTGGACAGGTACCAGACCGGCTGGTTGTACTTCTCCAGTGTCCTGGTGTGGATCGGATCTTCCAGCCCTTTCTTGAATGCGTCATGCAGCGCCTTCACCACCGCGGGCGGCGTGGCGGCCGGCACGCCGATGCCGTAGGGGCTCGTGGAGACGATGCCGTAGCCGAGTTCCGTCAACGTCGGCACCTCCGGCCAGACCGGCGTGCGCTTTTCGGTGAATACCGCGAGCACCCGGGCCTTGCCGCCAGCCACGTGTGGCACCGCTCCCGTGGAGTCCACCGCGACATTCACGTGGCCCCCCAGCACCGCGGTCAGCATGTCGGCGCTCCCTTTGTAGGGAATGTGATTGAACTTCGCCCCCTGCGCCGCGGACAGTTCCTCCATCGCCAGGTGCACCGTGCCGCCGATGCCATGCGAGCCGTAGCTGATCTTCTCCGGATACGCCTTCGCGCTGGCGACCAGGTCGGCCATCGTTTTCCACGGCGCGTCGGCCCGCACGATCACCGCGAATACGTAGCCCGAAACGCCCATCACGTAGCGGATGTCCTTGAGCGGGTCGAAGGCGACGTTCTCCATGTGCGGCAGTCGGAGCACCGTGATCGGGATCATGCTCACCGTGTAGCCGTCCGGTTTCGCGTTCACCAGCGCCGCAGCGCCGAGAGTCCCGGTCGCGCCCGGCCGGTTCTCGACCACCACCGGCTGCCCAAGATACCTCGAGGTCGCTTCCGCAAGCGCGCGGCCGGCGATGTCGGTCGGCCCGCCAGCAGGAAAAGTCACCAGCAGCGTGACCGGCCGCGCCGGAAATGTTTGCGCTTGTACGAGTGAAGAAAAAATCAGCCCCAAAATCCCGGACAACAGCTTCGTCATGTCATGCTCCTCATGGAATTCCAGTCCGGCATGGCGGCGCTGGCATAGCCCGCGCAGTCGAGCGAACCGATGGAAAGGTTTCCGCCGGTGATGCGGACCCGCGCCGCACCGTGGCTTTGTTCGTACAGGTCGGAATGCTTCGCCAAAAAAGCTTCCTGCTCCGCCTTCGGCAGGTCCGCCATCCCGTTCACGTAATGATGGCCGTTACGCTCGACGTGCTTGATGCCGAGCAGCGAAACCAGCGCCAGGTCCTGCTGCAAGGCAAGCCCCGCCTGGATAGTCAGATCCTCTCCCGACATGAAGTACCCATCACCCCAGGCGTCGCAGCGCGCGGCGTTGATCAGCGACTTGTAGATGCCCTTGCAGGTCTTGGAGGAGATGCCCTTGTACCCCAGCGCCCTGGCGCGCGGAAACGCATCCATCGCATCGTCCGACTCATCGATGATCACCGGCTTGTCGATTCCGGAGACCTTCTGCTGCAGCGCCTTCTGCCGCTTCACCGGCTGCTCGAAGAAGAGGATGCTGTCCACCAACCGCTTCAGGCGCGCTTCCGCTTTCATGCTCGACCACAACGCGGCCACGCCCTCGAAGTCGTCGTACTGCTCGTTGCCATCAAGCGAGGCATGGTAAGGCTCGGCGATGCAATCGAGCACCGATGCGATGGCTGACAGACGCTCGACATCCGCCTTCATGTCGCCACCAACCTTGAGCTTGAACCAGCGATGGCCGTAGCGCGAGACTACTTCCTGCAGCGTTTCGGGCAGACCGTCGTTCACGCGCTCCTTCTGGTCCGCCGCGGTGATCGGGTCTACCAGGCCAACGGTGTGCCGTGCGGCGACCGACTGCCTTTGAATCAACTTAGAGAAAAAGTCCGGCAAATCCATTCCCTCGAATTTCTCCGCTCCGATCAGGTTTTGCTTGACCGCATCGTAAAAAGAGACTCCGAGCGCCCGGCACAGCGCGTCGAGGACCGCGCGGTCGATGAGCGCCGGACCGTAGTTCTCCACAAGACCCTTGGTGGGCATGGAGTGCTGCCACGCCGTGGCCGTGCCGTGCGCGAAGTAGTTCTCGCGAGCGCCGCGCAGCGAGGCGCGCAGCTGTTCGTAGTTGTCCTCATTGGAGAGCGCCGGGTTCTTGTCGAACCACTTGGGCGCCAGCAGTTCGGCCGCCGCGCCTTCGGCCTCTTTGCCGTTCTCCAGCCGGACGCGGCAGCGCACGAACGCCTGCGGCGACTCGGTGAGCGTCACCACGCCAAAGCGGAACGGCATGCGCAGCCTTACATCCCGCTCCAGGAAGTCGATCGATTCGATTTTCAGCCTGACGGCGCCCACCGCGCGTTCCACGAGTTAACCGGTTAGTTACTATTGTCTGCGGAGCAAGGATGGCGAGTCAACCGCCACGCTCGTGCGCGGTGCTGGCGCTACTGCGACGCGCCGACCATCCGGTTCCAGGACGCCACGGCGCCGCCCTTGGGGTAGATCTTCGTCTCAACGCGGACCGAATCCTCCAGCGCCTCATGCTGGTGCACCACTCCCATGGGATGGATGTAGCTGTCGCCCGCCTCGACGATGAAGGACTTGCCGTCGATGCACATGCGCACCCGTCCCTGCTTCTGGTAAACCACGGAATGATGGTCAGGATGCTGGTGCGCCGTGTCCACCGCGCCCTTGGGGCGGAAGGCTTCAAAGCTGATCACCGTATCCGTCGCCATCAGCACCTTGACGCTATCGACGCCGTCCTCGCGAACGGCATAATTGGGTTTCAGTTTGCGTCCGGCACGCTTCGAGCCGCGCGCGACCAAACTGCCGACGTCGTCGCGGTGCATGAAAGCGACGGGCCCTTTGACCCCGGTCACGACCTTGAGCCGGCTCTGTTTGCGTGACTTCGTGGAATTTCCGGCAGCGGACATGTCACTTACCTTTCGCTCAATGTTCCTGCAAAGCTTCGAGTATGCCTCTGATGTAGCCGATAGCGCGCGCAGCCGCGCCGGGACCGTCGGGAACATAGTCGAAAGGCTCCACTGCGATGTCGCCTGCGTAGCCGTGGCGCACCAGCGCGGCGAGAAGCGGCGCGAAGCGCTGCTCGCCCTGGCCGGGGCCGCGGCGGTTGCGATCGTTGACCTGGACGTGCGCGATCATGCCCTTGGGCAGCCAGGTGTCGATCAGCGCCGGCAGCGGCGCGGTCTCCATCAACCCGGCGGAGCTGCAATCGAGCATGGTGCGCACGCTGCGGCTGCCGATCGCCTGCACCATGGCGCTCGCCTCGGCGAGGGTGTTGACGAGCGGCGTCTGATCGGAGGAGAGCGGTTCGATGCAGTAGACCACGCCCGCCTTTTCGGCCCGCTCGGCCACCGCGGCGAAAGTCTGCTGTGCGCGCGCCAGCGCCGCCGCGTGCGTGTCGCCCGACTCGACGCGGCGCTGCTGCGGCGAGCCGTGCACCAGGTAGCGCCCGCCCAGTTCCGCGCACTGGTCGATCAGCGCAAGCATGACGTCGATGGTCTTCTTTCTGATGCCTTCATCCCTGGTGCTGATCGAAAGACCCGAGGGCTTCAGGAGGAGCCAGTGCAGGCCGGTCACCGCCACGCCCGCGTCCTGGGCGGCGCTGCGCGCCGCGGCCAGCTGCGCGGCGCCGAGGCGGTGCGGTTCATCGGACAACGTGTAGGGCGCGATCTCGAGGCCGTCGTAGCCGAGTTTGGCGGCGTATTCGCATTGCTTGGGAAACGGCATTGGCGCGATCACTTCATTGCAAAGCGCGATTCTCATATCGCGCTCCTTTTCCTGGCGATTCTCATGCGCGGCTCCATATCATTGCCCAGGCGCCCTTCACCATACGGTTGAACGCGGGCACGTACATCAATACGGTAAGCAGCACGATCGCAAAGATCACGGCGCTGATCGGCCGGGTGAAGAAGGGCAGCAGCGAACCGTCGGAGAGCACCAGGCCGCGCCGCAGGCTCTTGTCGACGATGTCGCCGAGCACCAGGCCGAGCACGAAGGGCGCCACGGGATAGTTGAGCTTTCGCAGCACGAAGCAGGCGAGACCGGTGCCGAGCATCGTCCAGACGTCGAACAGG
>JANNXB010000173.1:0-8385 GCA_031409355.1 Betaproteobacteria bacterium
TGGGTTCGATCGGCGTGCGCGCGGACAGTTTCGGCGTCGTCGGCCTGATGGAGAAGCTCGGCATCGAGCGGCGCCTGATCACGGCCGGGAAGAACAAGGCGATGCTGGACCCCTTCCTGCCGGAGAAGGAAGAGCACAAGCAGATCGTCGCCAGCCTGATCGACGAGATCCACGAACAGTTCATCGCCGCGGTGCGCGAAGGCCGCGGCAAGCGCCTGAAGGAAACCCCGGACATGTTCTCCGGGCTGATCTGGACCGGCGCGAAGAGCATCGAGCTCGGCCTGGCCGATGCCGTCGGCGGCCTGGACTACGTCGCGCGCGAAGTGATCAAGGCCGAGGACATCGTCGACTACACGCAAAAGGACAACATCGCCGAGAAATTCGCGCGCCGCTTCGGCGCCGGCGCGATGAGTTCGCTGCTCGAATTCGCCGCGCGCTCCGGGCTGGAGCTACGCTGACAGAAGCAGGAACACCGTCGGCCGCTTGCCGACCGTATGCCGGGCGTCGCGCCAGCGGGCTACCGTCCTTGTTTCGACGCTTTCGCTCGGGAGCGTAAGGTCTGTCGCAAGGCAAAGCAGAGTCGATTCAGCGCCCGTTTCCAGCAGGGCCGCGAGCATGGCGTCATTGCGGTAGGGCGTTTCGATGAAGATCTGCGTTTCGCGTTCGCGCCGCGAGCGCGCTTCGAGCTCCTTGATTTTCCGCTTCCGCTCCTCGGCGTCGCGCGGCAGGTAGCCGCAGAACGCGAAGCGCTGGCCTTCGAGACCCGAGGCCATCAAGGCAAGAACGATGGAAGATGGCCCCACCAGCGGCACGACGCGGATGCCCTCGCGCTGCGCTGCCTCGACCAGTGCGGCACCCGGATCGGCGATCGCCGGACAACCTGCTTCGGACAGCAGGCCGATGGATTGTTTTTGCTGGAGCCGTTTCATGTGTTGCGCAACATCGGCTTCGAGAACCGATATTTCGAGGTCCTGGATGGCGCAAGGCATGCCGACTTCCTTCAGGAATGCGCGAGCCGTCTTGGCGTTCTCGACGACGAAGTAGCGCAGCGTCCTTACAGTCGCAAGCGCCGGGGCGGGCAAGGCGTCCACGGCCGTGCCGCCGAGCGGCGTCGGAATAGCGTAGAGGATCCCTGCCATCAGCCAAGCACGGGGACGCCGGCGTCCGCGAGCAGTTGCGTGAGCGCGATCAGCGGCAGGCCGATGAGGGAGGTGGGATCCCCCGTTTCGATGCGCTCGACCAGAGTGATGCCGAGCCCTTCGATCTTCGCGCTGCCGGCGCAGTCGTAGGGCTGCTCCAGGCGCAGGTAGCGCTCGATCTGCTGCGTGCCCAGCTGCCGGAATGTGACCTCGCAGGCGACGACTTGCGTCCCCACCTTTCCTGATGCGGCATCCAGCAAAGCAACGGCGGTATCGAAGCGGGCGGTCTTGCCGCTCATGGCGGTGAGTTGGCGCACGGCGTTGTCATGATTGCCCGGCTTGTCGAGGCGCAGGCCGCCGCAGGAGGCCACCTGGTCGGAACCGATGATGAGCGCCTGCGGAAAGCGCGCTGCAACGGCCCGGGCCTTGGCCTGCGCGAGCCGCAGCGCGGTGGTCGCACCGGACTCCCCGGGCAGCACGGTTTCGTCGGTCTGCGGGTCGGCGCAGTCGAAGGCGAGGCCGAGGCGCTCCAGCAGGGCCCGGCGATACCTGGAAGTAGAGGCGAGTATGATCCGCCTGGGCGAAGGCATGACTTTGTTTTGACAGAGAATTTTCGGGATGATACCATTCGCCCCTGTATGTCGCACTCGCCGGTCATCGACGGCCTTGAATTCGCGAGGACCGGCTCGAAATTGCAGGGGGCATGGCCGGTCGCCGAGTTCTCGCGTTTGCGCGACGTGTTGCGCACGGATGAGGGAACGCTCCAGTACGAATTGCTGGGCGTGCCGCAGGAGCGGGCATACCCCGCGCTGCGCCTCAAGGTCGGCGGCACGTTGCAGTTGGTATGCCAGCGCTGTCTTGGCGCCCTGGAGTTTGCGCTGCACATCGATGTGTCGCTGGGACTCGCGGCGACGCAGGCGGAAGTCGACGCCGAGCCGCTCGAAGCCGAGGGGCCGGAACGGATCGTCGCCGGCCCGGAAATGCCGGTGCGCGATCTGGTGGAGGATGAAGTGCTGCTGGCGATACCGCTGGCGCCGCGCCACGAGCGCTGCGCCGGACGGGAAGCGGAAGCGGCAAGCAAGGACAGTTCGCCGTTCGCGGGCCTGCGCGGGCTGGTCAGCGGCACCAGGCATTGAAAACTTAATCAAGGAGTTGACCATGGCAGTCCAGCAGAACAAGAAGTCGCCTTCCAGGCGCGGCATGCACCGTTCGCACGATTTCCTGACGGCGCCCTCGCTCGCGATCGAGCCGACCACCGGCGAACCGCACCTGCGCCACCACATCAGCCCGACCGGCTACTACCGGGGCAAGAAAGTCGCCAAGGGCAAAGGCGAGTAGCCGCGCCCAGCCCGCGCGCGGTGAGCATCACCGTAGCAGTCGACTGCATGGGGGGCGATCACGGCCCCCATGTCACGGTCCCGGCCGCGCTTGAATTCAGGCGCGGCAATGCCGACGTCGAAATCGTCCTGGTCGGATTGAGCGACGCCATCGAAGCCGAGCTCGCGACGCACGGCGCCGCGCCGGACGCGAGGTTGCGCGTGCGCCATGCCACGCAATCTGTGGCGATGGATGAACCGCCGGCCCAGGCGATGCGCTACAAGAAGGACTCGTCGATGCGGGTCGCGGTCAACCTGGTCAAGTCCGGCGAGGCGCATGCCTGCGTCAGCGCAGGCAACACCGGCGCGCTGATGGCGATTTCGCGCTTTGTCCTGAAGACTCTGCCGTCGATCGACCGGCCGGCGATCGCCAGCGGCGTGCCGAACCAGCGCGGCGGCTACACCTACATCCTGGATCTCGGCGCCAACGTGGATTGCACCCCTGAGCAGCTGATGCAGTTCGGCGTCATGGGCGCCATGCTGGTGGCGGCGATCGAACACAAGGAGCGTCCGAGCGTCGGGCTCCTGAACATCGGCGTCGAGGACATCAAGGGCAACGACAGCGTGAAGCAGGCGGCCGAACTCCTGCGCGCGAGCGGGCTGAATTTCCACGGCAACGTCGAAGCCGACGACATCTACAAGGGCACGGTGGACGTGGTCGTCTGCGACGGCTTCGTCGGCAATTCCGTGCTCAAGGCCTCCGAGGGCGTGGCGAATATGATCGTCGCCTTCCTGCGGCAGGAGTTCTCGCGTAATCCCTGGCGCAAGCTCTCGGCGCTGATCGCCATGCCGGTGTTGAAGGCCCTGCGCGCGCGCATGGACCCGGGCAACTACAACGGCGCCTGCCTGCTCGGCCTCAAGGGCATCGTCATCAAGAGCCACGGCTCGGCCGACGTGCATGCATTCGGCAATGCGCTGACGCGCGCGGCGGAAACCGTGCGCCACGACGTCGTGCAGCGCATCGCGCGGCAGATGGAAGGGGTGCGCGCTTGATCTTCTCCCGCATCACCGGCACCGGCAGCTTCCTGCCGCCGCGCGTGGTCAGCAACGAGGAACTGTCGAAGAAGCTCGAGACCAGCGATGCCTGGATCCAGGAACGCACCGGCATCCGCCAGCGCCACATCGCCGATGCCTCGCAGGCATCGAGCGACCTTGCCCTCGAAGCCAGCCGCCGCGCGCTCGAGGCGGCGGGAATCCAGGCCGCCGACATTGACCTCATCATCGTCGCCACGTCGACGCCGGATTTCATTTTCCCGAGCACGGCCTGCCTGCTGCAGGCCAAGCTGGGCGTGAAGGGCTGCGCGGCGTTCGACGTGCAGGCGGTCTGCAGCGGCTTCGTCTATGCGCTGGCGACGGCGGACAGCATGATCAAGAATCGACTGGCGAAGAAAGCGCTGGTCGTGGGCGCGGAAGTGTTCTCCCGCATCCTCGACTGGAACGACCGCGGCACCGCGGTGCTGTTCGGCGACGGTGCCGGCGCCGTGGTGCTGGCCGCCGACAGCAAGCCCGGCATCCACGCCTCTGTGCTTCACGCCGACGGCAGCCAGGTCGGAATCCTTTCGGTTCCGGGCAACGTCTGCGGCGGCAAGATCATCGGCTCTCCATTCCTCCAGATGCAAGGCAAGGAAGTCTTCAAGCTCGCGGTGCGGGTGCTGGACGAATCGGCGCGCGAAGTGATCGCGGCGGCGGGGATGAAGCTGGAAGACATCGACTGGTTGATCCCGCACCAGGCAAACATCCGCATCCTCGAGGCCACGGCGAAGCGCATGGGCGTGCCGCGCGAACGGCTGGTGGTGACGGTGGATCACCATGCCAATACTTCCGCCGCGTCGGTCCCGCTCGCGCTCGACGAATTCGTGCGCGCCGGAAAGATCAAGGCGGGGCACCGCGTCCTTATGCAAGGTGTGGGCGGCGGTTTCACCTGGGGCGCGACCCTGGTGACGATGTGAAGGGGCGCCAGTGAAGCTCGCGATGGTATTTCCGGGGCAGGGTTCGCAATCGGTCGGCATGCTCAAGGCCTTTGACGGGCTGCCCGAAGTCGACGTGGTGCGCGCGCAAGCTGTCGCCGCGCTTGGCGAAGGCTTCCTGAAAATTCTCGATGAGGGCCCGGCGGACCAGCTCGGCCTCACCGTCAACACGCAGCCGGCGATGGTGACCGCCGCGGTCGCGGCCTATCGCGCCTGGCGCGCGCTCGGCGGCCCCGCGCCCGCGATCGTCGCCGGCCATAGCCTTGGGGAATATTCCGCGCTGGTTGCATCGGGGGTGCTCTTGTTTCGGGATGCTTTGCCCTTGGTCAAATATCGTGCGCAATGCATGCAAGACGCCGTACCGGAGGGAACTGGCGCCATGGCGGCAATTCTCGGCCTGGATGACGATGCCGCGCGCGCGGCCTGCGCGGAGGCCGCGCAGGCGGAGGTCGTTCAGGCGGTCAACTTCAATGCACCGGGGCAAGTGGTGATCGCTGGCCACAAGGCTGCGGTCGCGCGCGCCATCGAAGCCTGCAGGGCACGCGGCGCCAAGCGTGCCATGCCGCTGCCGGTGAGTGCGCCGTTTCACAGCAGCCTGATGCAACCCGCAGCAGCAAAGCTGGGGGTGTATTTGGAGAAGATTGTTTTTTCTCAACCCGGAATTCCTGTCCTGAATAATGTGGACGTAAGGCAGGAAACCGAACAGGCAAAAATCAAGGACGCACTTGTCCGCCAGGCGGCGTCGCCGGTGCGCTGGGTGGAAATCGTGCAAGCCATGGCCGGGCAGGGCATCACGCACATCGTCGAGTGCGGGCCGGGCAAGGTTCTCGCAGGACTGGTGAAGCGCATCGACCCGAAAGTGACAGGCATCGCCGCGGCGGACCGTGCCTCGCTGGAGCAGGCGTTGGCGACAATCAAGGGAGCCTGAGCATGCTGCAAGGTCTCATGCTGCACGGAAAAGTCGCACTGGTGACCGGCGCCTCGCGCGGCATCGGCCGCGCCATCGCGGTCGAACTGGCGAAGCAGGGCGCGAAGGTGGTGGGCACCGCGACCACGGAGCAGGGCGCGCAGGCGATCACGGACGCCGGATTGAACGGCAGGGTGCTGAACGTGAAGGACGCAGCGCAGACCGATGCGCTTATCGCCGCGGTGCAGAAGGAATTCGGCGACATCGCGATCCTCGTCAACAACGCCGCCGTGACGCGCGACAACCTCGCGCTGCGCATGAAGGACGCGGACTGGGACGAGGTGATGGACACCAACCTGAAGCCGGTGTTCCGGCTCTCGCGCGCGGTGATGCGCGGCATGATGAAGGCGCGCTGGGGCCGGATCATCAACATCACCTCGGTGGTGGGCGCCGCCGGCAATCCCGGGCAGGCGAACTACGCCGCCGCCAAGGCCGGCGTCGTCGGCATGGCGAAATCGCTCGCACGCGAACTCGGCAGCCGCAACATCACGGTAAATTGCGTCGCGCCAGGCTTCATCGATACCGACATGACCAGGGCGCTTACCGAGGAACAGAAGGGCGCATTGCTGGCGCAGATCCCGCTCGGCCGCCTCGGCCAGCCGGAAGACGTCGCAAGCGCGGTCGCCTTCCTCGCTTCGCCCGCGGCCGCCTATGTCACGGGCACGGTTCTGCACGTCAACGGCGGGATGTACCTGTCCTGATTCCGGTAAAATACGGCGAAAATCGGGGTCAGAGCCCGATTGCAAGTCACAACCGATCACTGCCAATTGTAATCGGGCTCTGACCCCGATTTTCCGGGAGCGCAGGATGGAAAATGTTGAAGTACGCGTAAAGAAAATCATCGCCGAGCAGCTCGGCGTCAACGAGGCGGAGATCAAGGCCGAGTCCTCGTTCGTCGACGACCTCGGCGCCGACTCGCTCGACACCGTAGAGCTGGTCATGGCCCTCGAGGAGGAATTCGAGACCGAGATCCCGGACGAGGACGCCGAGAAAATCACCACCGTCCAGCTGGCCATCGACTACATCAAGTCGCATTCCAAGGCCTGAAGGGAAACTGAGCGTTCCCTCGAACGTGCAGCGCCGTAGAGTCGTCGTCACCGGGCTGGGCATCCTCAGCCCGGTGGGCAACAGCGTGCCGGAGGCGTGGCAGAACGTGCTCGCCGGGAAATCCGGCATCAGCCGCGTCACGCGCTTCGATCCGTCGCGCCTGAGCTGCCAGATCGCGGGCGAGGTGAAGGATTTCGACGTCACGCAATACCTGTCGGCCAAGGAAGCGCGCCGCATGGACCGCTTCATCCATTTCGGCATGGCGGCGGGACTGCAGGCCTGGAAGGATTCGGGCAACGCCATCACCCCGGAAACCGCGGAGCGCTTCGGCATCAACTTCGGCTCCGGCATCGGCGGCCTGCCGCTGATCGAGGAAATGCACAACGAGCTGCTCAAGAGCGGCCCGCGGCGCGTGTCGCCCTTCTTCATTCCCGGCACCATCATCAACATGATCGCCGGCAACCTGTCGATCATGCTCGGCACCAAGGGGCCGAACCTGGCGATCGTCACCGCCTGCACCACCTCCACGCATTGCATCGGCGAAGCCGGCAAGTCGATCCGCTACGGCGAGGCCGACGTCATGATCGCCGGCGGCGCCGAGGCCACCGTCACCGAGCTCGCGATGGGCGGCTTTGCCTCCGCGCGCGCGCTGTCGACGCGCAACGACGACCCGGCGGGCGCGAGCCGCCCGTGGGACCGCGACCGCGACGGCTTCGTGCTGGGCGAGGGCGCCGGCGCGGTGGTGCTGGAGGAATTCGAGCACGCGTAGAAGCGCGGCGCGCATATCTATTGCGAGCTGGCCGGCTACGGCGTGTCCTCGGATGCTTACCACATGACCGCGCCTGCCGAGGATGGCGATGGCGCGTTCCGCTGCATGCGCAATGCGATACGCGACGCCGGCATGACGGCCGGCGACATCGACTACGTCAACGCCCATGGCACCTCGACCGGCCTGGGCGACGTTGCCGAGACCGTTGCGGTGAAGCGGGCGCTGGGCGATCACGCGAAGAAAGTCGCGGTCAATTCGACCAAGTCCATGACCGGACACCTGCTCGGCGCCGCGGGCGGCATCGAGGCCGTGTTCAGCATCCTCGCGCTGCGCGACCAGGTTTCGCCCCCGACCATCAACCTGCAGAACCCGGATCCGCTGTGCGACCTGGATTACGTACCGAACGCCGCGCGCCAGATGAAAATCGGGACCGCGCTGTCCAATTCGTTCGGCTTCGGCGGCACCAACGGCAGCCTGGTCTTCAAACGCCTCTGAACGACGCCAGGCCGCTGCGGCTGGAACTCATGCCTTCCGGGCTGTATGCCGGCCTGATATTCACTGTCCACGCGATCGCTGCCGCCTGTTTCCTTACAACAATGACAGGTTTCCCGGGGGCCGCGCTCGCGCTCCTGATTCTTGTCCTGGGTTGCATCGCCGCATGGGACCGCGCTTTGCTGCGCGGTCGGCGCTCGCCCCGAGCTATCGAACTGCCGGCATCGGGCGGGGCTATGCTGCGCCTCGGCAGTGGGGAAACCGTGCCCGTACGCCCGGTACGCGGCATCGGGATTACCCGCCATTGGGTGGCGCTCGCCGCACTCGCACCGGCGGGCCGCAGCGTGGTGGTCACGGCAGGCATGCTTGGGCGGGAGCAGGCGCGCGTTCTACGCCTCTGGGCGCTCTGGGGAAGGACGCCCGGCGTGGCTGCGGTGCAACGCCAGGCATGACGATGTGTGCGCTGCCGAGCAGAACTATTCTCAAAAATCCCTGTCTGTGGCACATAGGCATGGCGGGCAGGGGGCCCGGAGTCGATGTCTGAGCGCGAGGTAGACCAGCTGCTGGTCGAGCGCGCGCAGCGCGGCGACAAGCGGGCCTTCGAGTTGCTGGTGGAAAAGTACCAGCA
>JANNXB010000174.1:0-1637 GCA_031409355.1 Betaproteobacteria bacterium
GCAGCGCGGCGAACATGCTCGCCTACGACCAGGCGAAGAAGTTCTCGCGCCACCCCGAGAAGTTCGGCACCGGCGCGCCCGAGGGCATCATCGCCTCGGAATCCTCCAACAACGCCAACGTCGCCGGTTCGCTGGTGACGATCATGGCCTTCGGCATACCGGGCGACGCGGTCACCGCGGTGATGCTGGGCGCGCTCACGATCCATGGCATCCAGTCCGGGCCGCTGTTCATCCAGCAGAATCCGCAACTCGCGTACGGCATGTTCGCCGCCTACATCGTCGCCCACGCGCTGGTGCTGGCGATCCTGCTGCCGGGGGTGCGCTGGATGCTGCGCATCGTCGATATCCCGAAGGCGGCGCTGTTCCCGGTGGTGCTGGTGCTGTGCGTGATCGGCGCCTACGCGCTAAGCAACACCATGTCGAACGTCTACGTCCTGCTCGTCTTCGGCCTGGTCGGCTACGGCATGGTGAAGTTCGGCTTTCCGTTGGCTCCGTTCATCCTCGGCGTGATACTGGGCGACCAGATCGAGATCAACCTGATCCGCGCCATCATGACCGACTCTGACCCCTGGCTGTTCCTCACGCGGCCGATTTCCGGCGGACTGCTCCTGGTGGCGGCAGCCTCGCTGGTGTTCTCGATCTGGCAGCACTACCGTCACCGCAGGAAGGATGTCCTCGCAGACGCGGACTTCTAGCCGATGATCATGCTCTCGGCGATCGGCCGGTTCTCGATCAGCCGCCGAAAGCCGAAGGAAGAAAGGTCCAGCGTTTCGAAACGTCCGCGCAGTATCAGTTCCGCCACACCACGCCCCGCCGCCGGCGCCTGCTGCATGCCGTGCCCGGAGAAACCGTTCGCGAACCACAGGTTCGGCGCCGATGGATGCGCGCCGATGATCGCATTGGCATCGAACAGGTTCATCTCGTAGTAGCCGGCCCAGGCGCGCTCGACGCGCAGGCTGGCAAACGCCGGCACCCGGTGCGCCATCCGCGTCCACAGCGCCTCGTCGAATTCAGCGTGGTTGGGTTCGAGCGGCAGGTCGTCCTCGTCCGGCGAGGGCGTCGTGCCGGCGATGAAGAACCGGCCCTCGGGCCGGAACCAGAAGCCGCTGGGATCGATGACGAGCGGACAGTCCGGCAGCGTTTCCGGGCAGGACAGCACGAACACCGTGCGGCGCCGGGCGTGAACCGGCAGCGCGATGCCGGCCGCGGCGGCCAGCGCCCGCGCCCATGGCCCCGCCGCGTTTACCGCGTGATCGCAGACGATGCGCGAACCGTCGGCGAGCATGACCGCACCCACCCGGCCGCCCGCGCCGCGCTCGAAATCGCGCGCGTCCCCCTCGACCAGCCGCGCGCCGGCTTCGCGCGCGCGCCGCAACACTTCCGCGTGCAGCGCTGGACCAACGAACCAGCCCTCCCCCGATAATCCGAGAGAGCCCATTTCCACATCCCCTGCGTTCAGCCAGGGAAACCGCCGCGAAAGCTCTGCCGGGCTGAGCAGGGCGACATCCGCTCCTTGCGCGCGCTGCGTCTCGTTCAGAGCGCGCAACGGCGCGGCGGCGCCCAGGTACAGGTAGCCCTTCTCCTCCACCGCGATGCCCATCTCGCGCAGGAAGGCGAGGCCGAACTGGGACATGCGG
>JANNXB010000175.1:0-15730 GCA_031409355.1 Betaproteobacteria bacterium
GGAAAAGTACCAGCATAAGCTCGCGCGGCTGGTTTCGCGCCTGGTCCGGGATCCGGGCGAAGCTGAAGACGTGACCCAGGAGGCGTTCATCAAGGCCTATCGGGCATTGCCTTCGTTTCGCGGCGACAGTGCGTTTTACACTTGGCTTTACCGGATCGGCATCAACACCGCCAAGAATTTCCTGGTGGCGACGCGCAGAAGGGCGCCGACCTCCACCGAGGTCGATGCCGAGGAAGCGGAAGGTTATGAAAGCAGCGAGCTGTTGCACGACATCAACACGCCGGAAAGCCTGCTGCTGACGAAGGAGATCGGAACGACGGTGAACGCGGCGATCGAGTCCTTGCCGGAGGAATTGCGCAGCGCGATCCAGCTGCGCGAGCTGGAGGGGATGAGCTACGAGGAGATCGCGAAGCTCATGGATTGTCCGATCGGCACGGTGCGCTCGCGGATTTTCAGGGCGCGCGAGGCGATCGCGGAGAAACTAAAGCCGCTGCTGGACAAGGCGGCCGACAAGAGGTGGTGATGAAAGCGAGAATATCGGAGTTGCTGGATGGCGAACTTGAGTCCCGCGAGGCGGCGGGGCCGCTGGATGCCCTGCGCTCGGAGGGCGAGGCGCGCGACACCTGGCGCAGCTATCACCTGATCGGGGACGCAATGCGTGATACGCGCGATGCGCGCATGCTTTCGCCGGGATTTTCGGCCCGCGTCGCCGCACGCCTGGCGCAGGAACCGACGGTAATGGCGCCGGTGCGCCGCGCCGCCACGCCGCAGCGCCAGCGCTGGCAGTTCCTGTCGGCCGCCGCCAGCGTGGCCGCGGTAGCGCTGGTCGGCTGGGTTGCCTTCGCGCCCCAGCAAAGCGGCACCGAGGTCGCGCAGGGCGTCCCGGCCCAACAGATTCCGGCGGTAGCGGCCCAGGTGGCGCCGCCAGCCACGGCAGATGACTACCTTTACGCGCACCAGGGCCAGTCGCCGCGCAACTCGCTGCAGGGCGTTGCGCCGTACGTGCGCACGGTGTCGGGCAAAGCCGTGGCGCCGAAGCGGTGATGGTGCGGGCGCTCGGTTTCACGCTGCTGCTGTGCTGTGGCCTTGGTCAGGGGCTGGCGCAGGTGCAAGCCCAAGCCGACAGCACCTCGGCCGAAGGCCTGGCGCTGCTCAGGAAAATCTACCAGGCGACCGAGAAGCTTTCCTACACCGGGACCTTTGTCTACCAGCAGGGCGAGCGCACGGAAACCTCGCGCATCACGCGCCTGGCGGGCCCGGGCGGCGAGATCGAGCGCGTCGAGGTGCTGGATGGCATGCCGCGGGAGATCATCCGCACGCACGACACGGTGCGCTGCTACCTGCCGGAGAGCCAGACGGTGAAGGTCGAGCGCAGGACGGACTCCCGCGCGTTCCCGGCGATGCTGCCCGAGCGCGTGTCCGACCTCGCGCGCAACTACGTCATCACGCGGGGCGAGACCGTGCGCATCGCCGGATTCGACTGCGAAGCGGTGGTGCTTACGCCGAAGGATGAACTGCGCTACGGCTACAAACTGTGGGCCGACGTCAATACCGGCATGCTCCTCAAGGCGCGCATTTTCAACGCCAAGGGCGAAACCATCGAGCAGTTCTCCTTCGTCCAGCTGGCGATGGGCAGCGTGCCCCGCGAGCGGGTAAAGACGCGTCACGCGGCCCGCAACTGGCGGGTCGAGGACGCGGCGGTGACGCCGGCCAACCTGGGGCGCGCCGGCTGGAGCGTCGGCGCCGAGCTGCCGGGCTACCGCAAGATCATTGAAGTGACGCGCAAGCTGGGCGAAGCGCGCCCGGCGGGGCAGATGGTTTACTCAGACGGGTTGTCGGCGGTTTCGGTGTTCATCGAACCGCTGGCGGGCCGCGCCGAAGCAGTGCGGCCCGGCCCTTCCAGCCTGGGCGCATTCCAGATCTACACGCGCGAAGTCGCGAACCACGTGGTGACGGTGGTCGGCGAAGCGCCGCCCGCCAGCGTGCAGCGCATTGCCGCCGGCGTCGAATTCAGAAAGCCAAGGTAACCGGAGAATGACGATGAACTGGTTCAGAACCCAGGTGGCGCTGCTGGCGCTCCTTTTCGCAGGCGCGGCGCTGGCGCAGCGCGAACTGCCGGATTTCGTGAAGCTGGTCGAGGACCAGGGCGCGGCGGTGGTGAACATCAGCACCACGCAGGCGGCGCGACGCGCCGCCACGGTGCCGCAGGTTCCGGGCGCCGAGGACGAGGAGGTGCAGGAGTTCTTCCGGCGCTTCATCCCGCGCCAGCAGCCCGGGCAGGGCCCGCAACAGGGGCCGCGCCCCGAGAGCCGCTCGCTCGGCTCGGGCTTCATCATCTCGGCCGACGGCTATGTCCTCACCAACGCGCATGTTGTCGATGGCGCGGACGAAGTCACGGTCAAGCTCACCGACAAGCGCGAGTACAAGGCGAAGATCATTGGCGTCGACAAGCGCACCGACGTGGCATTGATCAAGATCGAGGCCAACGCGCCCCTGCCTTCGGTGAAGTTCGCCGACCCGAACCGGCTCAAGGTCGGGGAATGGGTGGTGGCGATCGGCTCGCCGTTCGGGTTCGAAAACACCGTCACGGCGGGCATCGTCTCGGCCAAGGGACGCTCGCTGCCGCAGGAAAACTTCGTGCCGTTCATCCAGACCGACGTTGCCATCAACCCGGGCAATTCCGGCGGCCCGCTGTTCAACATGCGCGGCGAGGTGGTCGGCGTGAATTCGCAGATCTACAGCCGCACCGGCGGCTTCATGGGCCTGTCGTTCGCGATCCCGATCGACGTCGCGCTGGACATCCAGAAGCAACTGCGCGAGAAAGGTCGCGTCTCGCGCGGCCGCATCGGCGTGGTGATCCAGGAAGTCAGCAGGGACCTCGCCACTTCCTTCGGCCTGGACCGGCCGCGCGGCGCGCTGGTCAACTCGGTGGAAAAGGGCAGCCCGGCCGACAAGGCGGGGGTCGAGGCGACCGACATCATCACCAAGTTCGACGGCAAGCTGGTGGAAGCGTCCAACGACCTGCCCCGCATCGTCGGCTCGACCCGGCCGGGCGCGAAGACCGATATCGAGGTCTGGCGCAAGGGCACGGCCCGCACCCTGAGCCTCACGGTCGGCGAGCTGCAGGAATCGAAGGTCTCGGCGCTCGAGACGCCGCGCGCGCCAAAACCCGCCGCCCTCGCGGCGAACCGCCTCGGCATCGTGGTGAGCGAACTGACCGCCAAGCAGAAGGAGGAGCTGAAGCTCGCCAACGGCCTCGTCGTCACGGAAGTGAAGCCCGAGGCGCGCGCCGACGTGCGCCGCGGCGATATCCTGACGATGCTGGTCCACAAGGGGCAGCACACCGAACTCAGGTCGACCGACCAGCTGAACAAGCTGCTCTCCGGACTGGACAAGAACGCGGTGATCACGCTCCAGGTCCGCCGCGGCGAGGCGATGGCGTTCGTGACCGTGAACGGCCTGACCGACAAGGGCTGAGCTAAAATAGCGGTCACGGGCAGAGGGTGCCTCCTACCGGGGGGCGCCCTCTTTTCTTATGGACCAGAGCCACATCCGAAATTTCTCCATCATCGCGCACATCGACCATGGCAAGTCGACGCTCGCGGATCGTTTCATCCAGATCTGCGGCGGGCTGTCGGACCGCGAGATGGCGGACCAGGTGCTCGACTCGATGGACCTGGAGCGCGAGCGCGGCATCACCATCAAGGCGCAGACCGCTGCGCTGGCCTACAAGGCGCGCAACGGCGAAACCTACCTGCTGAACCTGATCGACACCCCGGGGCACGTGGATTTCTCCTATGAAGTGAGCCGGTCGCTGTCGGCCTGCGAAGGCGCGATCCTGGTGGTGGACGCTTCGCAGGGCGTGGAAGCGCAGACGGTCGCCAACTGCTATACCGCGACCGAGCAGGGCGTCGAGGTGATCCCGGTCCTGAACAAGCTGGACCTGCCCTCGGCCGACCCCGAGAACGCCATCAAGGAGATCGAGGACGTCATCGGCATCAACGCCCAGGACGCGCTGCGCGTCAGCGCCAAGACCGGCGAGGGGGTGCAGGACATCCTCGAGCGCGTGATCGCGCGGATCCCCGCGCCGCGCGGCGATGCCACGGCGAGGCTCAAGGCCTTGATCATCGACTCCTGGTTCGACAACTACGTCGGCGTCGTCATGCTGGTGCGCGTGGTCGACGGCGAACTGCGCCCGAAGGACAAGATCGAACTCATGAGCACGGGTGCGGGCTTCCTGTGCGAGCAGGTGGGCGTGTTCACGCCCAAGTCACGCGCCAAGGACAGCCTCGCGGCGGGCGAGGTGGGCTTCGTCGTGGCCGGCATCAAGGAATTGCGCGCCGCCAAGGTGGGCGACACCATCACGCGCGCCGACAAGCCGGCCGCCGCGCCGCTGCCCGGGTTCAAGGAAATCAAGCCGCAGGTCTTCGCCGGGCTGTATCCGGTCGAATCGAACCAGTACGAGGCGATGCGCGAAGCGCTGGAGAAGCTGCACCTGAACGACTCGTCGCTGCACTACGAGCCCGAGGTGTCGCAGGCCCTGGGCTTCGGCTTCCGCTGCGGCTTCCTCGGCCTGCTGCACATGGACATCGTGCAGGAGCGCCTCGAGCGCGAGCACCAGCTGGAGCTCATCACGACCGCTCCCTCGGTGGTCTACGAGGTGCGGCTGCGCGACGGCGGCGTCGAACAGGTGTCGAACCCCGCCAAGCTGCCCGATCCGTCCAAAATCGAGGAAATCCGCGAGCCGATCATCTCGAGCACCATTTTCCTGCCGCAGGAATACGTCGGCGCGGTGATGACGCTGTGCCTGCAGAAGCGCGGCGTGCAGACAAACCTGCATTACGCGGCGCGCCACGTGGTCCTGTCCTACGACCTGCCGCTGTCCGAGGTGGTGATGGACTTCTTCGACCGCCTGAAGTCCATCACGCGCGGCTACGGCTCGCTAGACTACGAGTTCAAGGAATACCGCGCCGCGGACGTGATCCGGCTGGACGTGCTGGTCAACGGTGAGCGCGTCGACGCGCTCTCGGCGATGGTGCACAGGGAAGCGGCGCAGCACCGCGGCCGCGACCTGGTTTCCCGCCTGCGCAGCCTGATCCCGCGGCAGATGTTCGACATCGCCATCCAGGCGGCGATCGGCGCCAACATCGTGGCGCGTGAGAACGTCAAGGCGCTGCGCAAGAACGTCATCGCCAAGTGCTACGGCGGCGACGTCAGTCGCAAGCGCAAGCTGCTGGACAAGCAGAAGGAAGGCAAGAAGCGCATGAAACAGGTGGGCGCGGTGGAGATCCCGCAGGAAGCCTTCCTCGCGGTCCTGCAGACGGGCGATAAGTGAGGGCCGACCCGTGAGTTTTGCTCTTTTCCTGTTGTCCCTGCTGGTCGTGACGGGTCTGGTGTGGCTGCTTGAAATATCCGTTCTGAGAAAAAACCGGACGGAAGCGGCGAAGCAGCCCTGGTGGGTCGAGTACTCCGTCAGCTTCTTCCCGGTGATCCTGGTGGTGTTCGTGCTGCGCTCGTTCCTCGTCGAGCCGTTCAAGATCCCCTCGGGCTCCATGATCCCGACCCTGCTGATCGGCGATTTCATCCTCGTCAACAAATTCACCTACGGCATTCGCCTGCCGGTGGCCAACATCAAGATCGTCGAGATGGGGAGTCCCAAGCGCGGCGACGTGATGGTGTTCCGCTATCCGGCGGACCCGTCGCTCGACTACATCAAGCGCGTCGTCGGCCTGCCCGGGGACCGTGTCGAGTACCGCAACAAGGAACTGCGCATCAACGGCGTGCCAGTGCCGCGCCAGCAGCTCGGCGACTACGAGTCGAGGGAGCGCCTGCAGTACTTTCCGCGCTACCTGGAGAGCTTCGACGGCGCCGGGCACGAAATCATCGTCGAGAAGGAGGCGCCGGGCTTCATCAGCCGCAGCATGGATTTCAGTCATTCGGGCAACTGCGACTACAATAGCGGTGGCCTGGCCTGCACCGTGCCGGCCGGCCACTATTTCATGATGGGCGACAACAGGGACAACTCGAGCGACAGCCGCGTCTGGGGATTTGTCCCGGACGAGAACATCGTCGGCAAGGCGTTTTTCATCTGGCTCAACCTGAACGAGCTGGGCCGCTTTGGCACCTTCCGATGATCGGTAGAATCCAAATGCGGGGAACCCGGGAGAAAAGCATGCGCACGAAGCAGCTTGGTGTGAGTCTTGGCGGTCTGATGGTCGGTGCAGTGATCTTCATCGTCCTGGCGATGATCGGCATGAAGCTCGGGCCGTCGTACCTCGAATTCGCCTCGATCAAGAAGGCGGTCGTCGCCATCGCGCAGGAAAAGCCCGGCGCCACGGTGGCCGAGGTCCGCAAGTCCTTCGATGCGCGCGCGACGATCGACGCCATCACCACCGTTGAGGCCAAGGACCTCGAAGTCACCAAGGAAGGCGGCCAACTCGTGATTACCGCGGCCTACCGGAAGGAAGTCCCGCTCGTCGCCAACCTGGGCGTGTACATCGATTTCCGCGCATCCTCCAAGGATTAGCGGCCCGCACGCGACGGTGGCCCGCCATCCGGTACTTGAGCGGCGCCTCGGCCACCGCTTCAAGGATCCTTCGCTGCTCGCGCAGGCGCTCACGCACCGCAGCTTCGGGTCGCCGCATTACGAGCGGCTCGAATTCCTGGGCGACAGCGTGCTTGGCTGCGCCATCACCGAACTGCTGTTCCAGCGCCACCCGGAACTCCCCGAAGGCAAGCTCTCCAGGATCCGCGCCGGCCTGATCCGCGAGGAGTCGCTCGCGCGCCTCGGGCGCGAGCTGGGAATCGCGCCGTTCCTGCGCCTGGACGAGAGCACCGCCCGCAATGAGGGCGCGGAGCGGCCTTCGATCCTCGCCGACGCTCTCGAGGCCGTCTACGGCGCGGTATTCCTCGATGGCGGCTACGGCGTCGCGCGCGACGTCATAGAACGCACCTTCGGCGCGGCATTGGCGCAGCTCGATCCGGACTCGGTGGAGAAGGACGCGAAGACTCGCCTGCAGGAATTCCTGCAGGCCAAGCGCCGCGCCAAGCCGAATTACCGCGTCGTCGCCACCTCGGGCGCCAAGCAGAGCCTGGTATTCGAGGTCGAATGCGCGGTGGACGACCTGGAACTCAAGGCGACCGGGCATGGCAGTTCCCGCCAGCGTGCCGAGCAGCAGGCCGCGGGCCACCTGCTGGCACTGCTCGGGACCTAGAGCCGGCAATGGGCACGTTTCATTGCGGCACGGTGGCGCTCGCCGGCCGCCCCAATACGGGCAAGTCCAGCCTGCTGAACAAAATGGTCGGCCAGAAGCTCGCCATCGTCTCGCCGAAGGCGCAGACCACACGCCATTCCGTGAATGGCGTCCTGACCACGGCGGCTTGCCAGTACATATTCGTCGACCTGCCCGGATACCAGACCAAGCACGTCAATGTCCTGAACCGGTCCCTGAACCGCCAGGCGACGGAGGGCGCGCGCGACTGCGACGCCGTCGTGTTCGTCGTCGACGCCACCCGGTTCGGCGCCCCGGATCGCGAAGTACTGGCGCGCATTCCCATCGAGCAGCGCGTCGTCTGCGCGGTGAACAAGGTGGACCTCATCAAGCACCAGCTGGACCTGCTGCCGTTTCTCGAGCGGCTGCAGCGGGAGCGCGACTTCGCCGCCATCGTGCCGGTCTCGGCGCGCAACGGCAGGAATCTGCCGGAATTGCTGCGCGTGCTGGCCGAACTGCTGCCTGAGACACCGGCTATCTATCCCGCGGAGCACCTTACCGACCGCGACGAGCGTTTCTTCGCGGCCGAGATCCTGCGCGAGAAGCTTTTCCTGCTGCTGGGCGAGGAGCTGCCCTATCGCTGCGACGTGTCGCTGGAGAGTTTCAAGGACGAGCCGCCCAAGGGCAGGGGCAAGGGCCTGCGGCGCATCGAGGCCACGATCTGGATCGAACGCGAGAGCCAGAAGCCGATCGTGATCGGCGCCGGCGGCGAGCTGCTGAAGCGCGTCTCGACGGCGGCGCGCAAGGACATGGAGCGGCTCTTCGGCGGCAAGGTCTACCTCGGCGTCTGGGTCAAGGTGAAGCGCGACTGGACCGGGGACGAGCGCCTGCTGCGGCAGCTCGGCTACCGCTAGCGCCTGCGATGAAACGCCGCGCCGAAAACGAACCCGGGTTCGTCCTGCATGCCTACCCGTACAAGGAGACGAGCCTCATCGTCGAAGCCTTCACGCGCCGGTACGGGCGCGTCGGCCTGCTGGCGCGCGGCGCGCGCCGGCCGCGTTCCGCGATGCGCGGCGTGCTGCTCGCCTTTCATCCGCTGCGCATGACGTGGTCCGCCTCCACGGAGCTCGGCACGCTGATGTCGGTGGAGTGGGGCGGCGGACAGGCCTCGCTCTCAGGCATCGGCCTGATGTGCGGCTTCTACATAAATGAATTGTTATTGAGACTGCTGCCGCGCGCCGATCCGCACGAAGTCCTGTTCGATGCGTATGCAACGTCTCTTTCGCGGCTCGCTGCCGGCGAGGATCAGCCCACGGTCCTGCGCGGCTTCGAGCTCAGGATGCTGGCCGAACTCGGGTATGCTCCCGTGCTCAACCGCGACGCGGCGAGCGGGGCCCAGATTGACGCGGCCAAGCACTACGCGTACGAGGCAGAGCGCGGTCCGGTCGAGTCCAGGCGTTCGGATGGAGATTCGGTGATCAGCGGCAGGACATTGCTCGATATGGCTGCGGAAAACTACGACAGCACGCGCACCCGGGACGAAGCGCGACGGCTGATGCGCTCGCTGATCGCGGAGCGCCTCGGCGGGCAGGCATTGCATACACGGGCGGTACTTTCGGAGCTGCAGGACCTGTGATCGAACTCGGCGTAAACATCGACCACGTCGCCACCGTCAGGCAGGCGCGGCTCACCTACGAACCCGACCCGGTCTGGGCCGCGGTGGAGGCGCACCTGGGCGGCGCGGACGGGATCACCGTGCACCTGCGCGAGGACCGGCGCCATATCCAGGACAAGGACGTCGCCCGGCTGCGGGAACTGACCCATATCAAGCTCAATCTGGAAATGGCCGCGACCGCGGAAATGCTCGCCATCGCCCGCCGCATCAAGCCGGAAATGGCGATGCTGGTACCGGAGGGGCGGCATGAAGTGACGACTGAAGGGGGGTTAAGCATTACCTTAAATGAAAAGAAACTGAAAAAAGCGGTCACCCAACTGGCCGACGCGGGCATTGTGGTGTCCGTGTTCATCGACGCGGACCTGAAGCAGATCGAAGCCGCCAAGCGCATCGGCGTATCGGTGTGCGAAGTGCATACCGGACCCTATGCGCACGCATTTCACGCCAAGGGGCGCGACACCGAAAGTCCGGCAGTTGTTTTTCAATTGAAAAAAATAAAAAAAGCAGGTGAGAGAATCCGCGCGTTGGGCATGCGCTTCAACGCTGGCCATGCCCTGAATTACTTTAACGTCGGGCCGGTTGCTGCGCTGCCTGGAGTCCGCGAGCTGCATATCGGACACGCCATCGTGTCGCGCGCCGTGTTCGTCGGCATGCGCGAGGCGGTGCGGGAGATGAAGCGGCTCATCACCGAGGCGGCAAGGTCCGCCTCCCAGCCGACGGCACGATGATCTACGGCGTCGGCACCGACTTGATTGAAATCGGGCGCATCGAAAGAGTGCTGCAGCGCTTCGGCGAACGCTTTGCGCAGCGCATTCTCTGCGAGCCCGAGCTCAGGCGCTTCCGCACCCACAGGAAGCCGGTCGCTTACCTCGCGAAGCGCTTCGCAGCCAAGGAAGCTTTCACCAAGGCGCTCGGCACCGGCATCCATGCACCCGCCAACTGGCATGGGGTCTGGGTCGCGAATCTAAAGTCGGGGAAACCGGTGCTGGAGTTCTCCCCCGAACTGAAGCTTCTTCTCGAAAAAAGAAAAATCAGCGGCGCCCACCTTTCACTCACCGACGAGCGCGACATGGCAGCCGCCACAGTCATCCTGGAATGCGACGGGTAACGCTGCCGCTCGGCACGGTGGTCCTGGATCCGTCCGGCCCCGCGCTCACTGAAGACGACCGCCGGCGGCTGCTACACCCCGCGGCTGGCGGCGCGATCCTGTTCGCGCACAATTACGAGAGCCCGGAGCAGCTCCTCGCGCTCACGCAGGAGATCGCCGGCCTGCGCGATCCGGAGCTGCCGATCTGTGTCGACCACGAAGGCGGGCGCGTGCAGCGCTTCGCGCTCGGCTTCACTGCGATCCCGCCGATGCGACGTCTCGGCGTGCTCTGGGATCGCGACCGGGAGAGCGCGCGGCGCGCGGCGCGGGCCGTCGGCACCGTGATCTCCGCCGAGCTGGGCGCCCATGGCGTGGATTTCAGTTTCACCCCGGTCCTCGACCTGGACTTCGGCGCCAGTGCCGTGATCGGACAGCGCGCCTTCCATTACGACCCGAACGCGGTGGGCGCGCTCGCGGCGCAGCTGATCGAAGGACTCGCCGGTGGCGGCATGGCGGCAGTCGGCAAGCATTTCCCCGGGCACGGCTTCGCGACAGCGGATTCCCATGTCGCCGTGCCGACGGACCCGCGTCCGGCGAAGGACATCTTCCGCAAGGACCTGCTGCCGTATCGCGCGGCCATCAAGGCCGGAATGGCGGCGGTGATGCCCGCGCACGTGATCTTCCCGCAGGCCGATGCGGAACCCGCCGGTTACTCGAAATACTGGCTGCAGGACGTGCTGCGCGGCGAACTGGGATTCGACGGCCTGATCTTCAGCGACGACCTGTCGATGGAAGGTGCCAGCACCGTGGGCGGCGTCGTGGAGCGGGCCCGGGCCGCGCTGGCCGCGGGTTGCGACCAGGTGCTGCTATGCCAGAAACCGAAGGAGCAGGAGATCCTGCTGGAGTCCCTTGCTTCTACTTCCGTTTCTTCTCCTGAAAGAATTGAAAGGATGCGACGCCGCGGCGAGCGCGATTTCAGGAAGAGCGTGGCCTACCGGGAAGCGCTGGAAGCCCTGCGGGAAGTGCCTTAGCCTCAGGGTGAAGCTCGGCTACTTCACGATGCCGCTGCACCCGGTCGGCAAGGACTGGGGGCAGACGCTCGCCGAGGACCGTGAAGCGATCCTGCTGGCTGATCGCCTGGGCTATGAAGAGGCGTTCGTGGGCGAGCACGTCACCGACCTTGCCGAGACCATCACCTCCTGCCTGATCTTCATCGCCACCCTGGCGCGCGACACCAAACGCATCAAGCTGGGCAGCGGCACCGTCAATCTCGCGAACCGGCACCCGGCGGCGGCGGCCGCGGAAATCGCGATGGTGGACACGCTGCTGGAAGGCCGCTTCATCCTTGGCGTCGGCCCGGGCGGATTGCGCTCGGATGCGGAGATGTTCGGCGGGCTGGACGCGGACCGCAATGCGTTGTTCCTGGAGTCCATCGACCACATGATCGCGCTCTGGACGCAGGATCCGCCGTACCGGCTGAAAGGGAAGATCTGGAACCTCACCACCGAGCGCACCTGGATTCCGGACCTCGGGCAGGGCGCGATGCTCAGGCCTTTCCAGAAGCCCCACCCGCCGATTGTCATCACCGCGATCCTGCCGGCATCGAACGGCATCGCCGCCGCCGCCGAGCGGGGCTGGGCGCCGATATCGGCGAACTTCGTGCACCCCTGGGTGATCGCCACGCATTGGCCGAAGTACGTCGAGGGCTGCGCCCGCGCCGGACGCGAAGCAAGGGGGGAAGACTGGCGCGTCGCCAAGAGCATCTTCGTCGCCGACGACGATGCGACCGTCCGGCGCATGACGCGCGCGCCCGGGAATGCCTTCGCATACTACTTTCGCAACCTGCAGCGCAAGGCGCAGGGCGGGCGCGGCAATGCCTTCTTCAAGCACGACCCTTCGGTGCCCGACGAAGCCTTGACCGATGACTACCTGATCGACCAGATGCTGGTTGCGGGAACAGTGGACGAAGTCGTGGACCGGCTGCTGGCGTTTCGCGAGAAGGTGGGACCGTTCGGCAGGCTGCTCTACTGCGGCCACGACTGGGCGGATGGGGCGGACGGAGCGGCCATGCGCCGCTCGATGGAACTGATGGCCGAAGAGGTGATGCCTCGCGTCAACCGCGCGCTTGGAGAATCTTAAGCTCGCTCCATGTAGCTGCCGTCGTCCGTCGAGACCTTGATCTTCTCGCCGTTATTGATGAACGGAGGCACCTGGACGATGAGACCGGTCTCGGTACCCGCGGGCTTGAACGTATTGGTCGCGGTCGCGTTCCTGATGCCTGGCTCGGTGTCGGTCACCGTGAGGACCACCGAGGGCGCCAGTTCGACGCCGATCGGGCGGCCGTTGTAGAGGTTGACCTGCACGTCCGCGTTCGGCAGCAGGTAGCCCGTTTGCCCCTCGAGGAATTCGGCCGACAGGCGCAGCTCCTCGAAATTTTCCTTGTCCATGAAGACGTAGGTGTCGCCATCCTGGTAGGAGTAGGTCATTTCCCGCGGATCGACGAAGGCGCGCTCGATCTTGTCTTCGGTGCGGAAGCGCTGGTTGGTCTTGGTGCCAGCCTCGATGTCCTTCATCTCCACCTGCATGAAGGCGCCGCCGCGGCCGCCAACGTGGACGTGGTAGCACTTGAGCACGCGCCAGACGCGCTTGTCCCATTCGAGCAGGTTGCCGACCCTGAGTTCCACCGCGCCTACTTTTGACATGACCTAAGCCCCTGAAAAGGGGGCGAATTATAATCCAACTATCGTGTTCGAGCCCAAGTCGTTCGTCGCCGAATTGCCCAATCTTCCAGGCGTATACCGCATGCTGGGCGCGGCGGGCGAGGTGCTCTACGTCGGCAAGGCCGGCGACCTGAAGAAGCGCGTCAGTTCCTATTTCCAGAAGCATGGGCTGAGCCCGCGCATCCGCATGATGGTGGCGCAGGTCGCCTCGATCGAGGTGACGGCGACGCGTTCCGAAGGCGAGGCGCTGCTGCTCGAGAACAACCTCATCAAGAGCCTCGCGCCGCGCTACAACATCCTGTTCCGGGACGACAAGTCCTATCCCTACCTGATGATCTCGGGCCACGAATTCCCGCGGCTCGGCTTCCACCGCGGCGCGAAAGACAAGCGCAATCGCCACTTCGGCCCGTTTCCGCACTCCAACGCGGTGCGCGAGAGCATCCAGCTGCTGCAGCGCGTGTTCCGGCTGCGCACCTGCGAGGATTCCGTCTACCAGAACCGCTCGCGCCCCTGCCTGCTGCACCAGATCCGGCGTTGCACCGCGCCCTGCACCGGCCTGATCACGGCGCAGGCCTACTCGCAGGACGTGCACAGCGCCGAGCTGTTCCTCGAGGGGCGCGAGGACGACGTGAACCGTCTGCTGAACGAACGCATGGAGAACGCCTCGGCGGAGCGCCGCTACGAGGAAGCGGCCCTGTACCGCGACCAGATCCGCGCACTGTCGCGCGTCCAGGCGAGGCAATATGTCGAATCGGAGCGCGGCGTGGACGCCGACGTGGTTGCCTGCGTCGTGGAGAACGGCATGTCCTGCGTCAACCTGGCGATGATCCGCGCCGGGCGGCACGTGGGCGACAGGAGCTTTTTCCCGCAGAACGCCGCGGAAGCGACGACCGAGGAGATCGTCGAGGCTTTCCTCGCGCAGCACTACATCGAACAGCCCCGGCCGGCGCTGGTGCTCACCGAGGCCGGGGTGCGGGGCGAGCGCAGGATCTGGTTCGAAATGGCGGAAAAGAATGCCCGGCTGGCGCTGATCCAGCGCGCGAAGGAAAAGACCACCCAGGAAAGCCGCATCGTGGCCCTGCGCGAAGCGCTCGGGCTGCCCGACAGCGCGCAGCGCATCGAGTGTTTCGACATCAGCCACACCATGGGGGAGTCCGCAGTGGCCTCCTGCGTGGTCTATGATCGGGCTGGTATGCAGAAATCCGAGTATCGGCGCTACAACATGCGCGACCTGACGCCCGGCGACGACTACTCCGCAATGCGCCAGGCGCTGACGCGGCGTTACGAACGCGTCAGCGCGGAGGAGGGCAAGATGCCGGACCTGATCCTGATCGACGGCGGCCGCGGGCAGGTAAGCGCCGCGCGCGCCGCGCTCGCCGACCTGGGACTGAACGACCTCACCCTGGTCGGCGTTGCGAAGGGGCCTGAGCGCAGGGCCGGGATGGAAGAGCTGATCCTGGAAACAAATGACCAGACGGGCCAGTCGCTGTCCCTGCCGCCGGAGCATCCCGGCTTGCACCTGGTGCAGAGCATCCGCGACGAAGCGCACCGCTTTGCCATCGTCGGCCATCGCGCCAAGCGCGGCAAGACCCGCACCACGTCTTCGCTAAGCGAGATCCCCGGCATCGGCGCGCGCCGGCGCCAGGCGCTGCTCGCGCATTTCGGCGGGCTGCAGGGCGTGCAGGCTGCCGCAGTCGACGAACTGGCAAACGTCCAAGGCGTGAGCCGCTCGCTGGCGGAGAAGATCTACAAGCATTTACACGCGTAATGCCGCTAAATCTTCCCAATCTCGTCACGCTGCTGCGGATCCTGCTGATCCCGCTGATCGTCGGCGTTTTCTACCTGCCCGATGCATGGCTGTCGTTCGAGGGCAAGAACATTACGGCGACCGCGATTTTCGTCTTCGCGGCGATCACGGACTGGCTGGACGGATACCTGGCGCGCAAACTGAACCAGATGTCGGCCTTCGGCGCGTTCTTCGACCCGGTGGCGGACAAGCTCGTCGTGATCGGCGCGCTGATCGTCCTGCTGTACCTGAACCGGGTGGACATGGTGGTTGCCCTCATCATCATCGGCCGCGAGATCGCCATCTCGGCGCTGCGCGAATGGATGGCGACGCTGGGCCATGCCAAGAGCGTCGCCGTGGCCTTCGTCGGCAAGCTAAAGACCGTGCTGCAGATGGTGGCGATTCCGCTGCTGCTGTTTGGCGACGAACTGTTCGGCTTCCTGGACACCCACGCCTTGGGCACCATATGCATCTACGTGGCGGCGCTGCTTACCGTGGTATCGATGCTCTACTACCTGCGCCGGGCGCTGCCCCTGCTGAAGGCTTGAGGTATAATTCGAACCCTTTTTCGCGGGAGTAGCTCAGTTGGTAGAGCGCAACCTTGCCAAGGTTGAGGTCGAGAGTTCGAGACTCTTCTCCCGCTCCAATTTAGTCTAGGGAAGGCCGCCAGGCCTTCCCTATTGTTTTTGCGCGGTAGCAAAGCGGCGCGGTAGCAAAGCGGTTATGCAGTGGATTGCAAATCCATCTAGGCCGGTTCGACTCCGGCCCGCGCCTCCAAATTCCGCAACGCCCGGGTGGCGAAACTGGTAGACGCAAGGGACTTAAAATCCCTAGGCCGCAAGGCCATGCCGGTTCGAGTCCGGCCCCGGGTACCACGCGGAAACAGGATCAGAGGATCAGCGCAGCTTCTTCTTCAGCTTGCGGTCGGCCATGATCTTCTCGAAGCACTCGGCGCAGACCTCGCGCTTGTTCTTCACCCCGGGTAGGGTACGGAAGGTAGCCCTGGGCCGTGAGTGTTGCCCGTGGAAGCAGTACTTGAGCGGGTTGAGATTGGCCATCGGCTGTCGAATACTGTGCCAAGTCCAGGGTTTGCGCAATGAGTAAAATGCGGCATGACGCTGTCAGCTTTCAATTTCTCACAGTGGATTGACAGGCACGCGCATCTCCTGAAGCCGCCGGTCGGCAACCAGCAGGTTTTCATGGAGGCGGACGACCTGATCGTGATGGTGGTCGGCGGCCCGAACGCGCGCA
>JANNXB010000176.1:0-1890 GCA_031409355.1 Betaproteobacteria bacterium
ACTTCGCCCGCCTCGAACAGGCCGGCGCGCGCGCCGAGCGCTCCGGCGACCGCCGACGGCGCGATACCGCAGGCCTCGATGTACGCCGCGTAGCCGAGGCCGCGCAGCTTGCCCTTCGCTTCCGAGGCTTTCTTCCTTGAAGCGAAACCGGCCACATCGCCAAGCTTCTGCGCCGCGTCCATGGTGGCGTTGTAGTCGCCGATGTCGTACATCAGCGCGACCGGTGTCTGGTACGGGAACGCCGTGATGAAGTTGCGCCGGCGGATCTCGGCCGGGTCGAGCTTCATTTCCCGCGCCGCGGTTTCCACCAGGCGCTCGACGACGTAGGTCGCCTCCGGCCGGCCGGCGCCGCGGTAGGCGTCCACCGGCGTGGTGTTGGTGAACACCGCCGTCACCTCGCAATGGATGGTGGGCGTCTTGTACTGTCCCGCGAGCAGCGTCGCGTACAGGATGGTCGGCACGCAGGAGGCGAAGGTGGAGAGGTATGCCCCAACATTTGCGACGGTCTTCACCCGCATGCCGAGGAAGTGGCCGTCCTTGTCCATCGCTAGCTCGGCCACCGTGTGGTGGTCGCGCCCATGCGCGTCCGTGAGGAACGCTTCCGAGCGGTCCGAGGTCCACTTCACCGGCCGGTTGACCTGCTTCGAGGCCCAGGTGACCGCGACGTCCTCGGCATACAGATAGATCTTCGAGCCGAAGCCGCCGCCCACGTCGCCCGCCACCACGCGCACCTTGTGCTCGGGCAGGCCCATGACGAAGGCCGTCATTAACAATCGCTCTACGTGCGGGTTCTGGCTCGCGACATACAGCGTGTAGCTGTCGTCGGCGCGCGAAAAGGAGCCGTTCGCCACGCGCGGTTCCATCGCGTTGGGCACCAGCCGGTTGTTGATGAAATCGAGCTTCGTGACGTGCGCCGCCTTGGCGAAGGCCGCGTCGCAGACCGCCTTATCGCCGATCGCCCAGACGAAGCAGGTATTGTCGGGCGCGCCTTCATGCAGTTGCGGGGCCCCCTTGGCGGTTGCCTTGGAACCGTCCACCACCGCGGTCAGCACTTCGTAATCCACTTCCACCAGTTCGGCGGCATCGCGCGCCTGGTCGTTGGATTCGGCCACCACGATCGCCACCTGGTCGCCGACGTAGCGCACCTTGCCCTGCGCGAGGCAGGGATGCGGCGGCTCCTTCATGGGCTGGCCGTTGACGTCGGTGATCAGCCAGCCGCAGGGCAGGCCGCCGAGCTTCGCCGCGGCGAAGTCTTCACCGGTGAAGATTGCGAGGACGCCCGGGGAGGCTTTTGCCTTTACCAAAGATATTTTTTTAATAACGGCATGAGCATGAGGGGAGCGGACGAACGCCGCGTAGCTCTGGCGGGGCAGCTCGACGTCATCGGTGTACTGTCCCGCGCCGGTGAGAAACCGGTAGTCCTCTTTGCGCTCGACCCGAGCGCCGATCAATGGTGCACCCATGTTCGTCTCCCTGTCTGTGTTTTGACTATTTGCCAGCGGCCATGGCTTTTGCGCCGGCCCCGATGGCCTTGACGATGTTGTGATAGCCCGTGCAGCGGCACAGGTTGCCTTCCAGAGCTTCGCGGATTTCCGTTTCGGACGGATTCGGATGGCCCTTCGCGAAGTCGATCGCGTTCATGACCATGCCCGGGGTGCAGAAACCGCACTGCAGGCCATGGTGCTCCTTGAACGCCGCCTGCATCGGATGCAGCGTGCCGTCGGGCTTGGCCACGCCCTCGATGGTCATGATGTCCGCACCCTCGGCCTGCATCGCCAGCATCGAGCAGGACTTCACCGCCTTGCCGTTCATGCTCACGGTGCAGGCGCCGCATTGCGCGGTGTCGCAGCCGACGTGCGTGCCGGTGAGCCGGAGATTCTCGCGGATCAC
>JANNXB010000177.1:0-6134 GCA_031409355.1 Betaproteobacteria bacterium
TTGCAGCACGGAGTGGCTCCAATTTAATCATATTTGCCGGCGATTTCCAGTGTCGCGCATGATAAAATTTGAACTCATTTTTCGCATCGATTTTTCGCCGCCGTAACGGCCGCCTCCGCACCCAAAAACAAGAGCAGAACAAGAGCCGCGCAATGGAACCCTTCGCCAAAGAAACAATCCCGGTCAGTCTAGAAGAGGAGATGCGGCGGTCGTACCTCGATTACGCCATGAGCGTGATCGTGGGGCGCGCGCTGCCCGACGTGCGCGACGGCCTCAAGCCGGTGCACCGCCGGGTGCTGTTCGCGATGCACGAATCGAACAACGTCTGGAACCGCTCCTATGTGAAGTGCGCGCGCGTCGTCGGCGAGGTGCTCGGCAAGTACCACCCGCACGGCGACACGGCGACCTACGAGGCACTGGTGCGCATGGCGCAGGATTTCTCCATGCGCTACATGCTGGTGGATGGGCAGGGCAACTTCGGCTCCGTGGACGGCGACAACGCCGCAGCCTACCGGTATACGGAGTGCCGCCTGGAGCGCCTGTCGGCCGAGCTGTTGGCCGACATAGACAAGGAAACGGTCGATTTCGTCGACAACTACGACGGCAAGGAGCGCGAACCGACGGTCCTGCCGAGCAGGATTCCGAACCTGCTGCTTAACGGCTCCTCCGGCATCGCCGTGGGCATGGCGACCAACATCCCGCCGCACAACCTCTCCGAGGTGATCGATGCCTGCCTGCACGTGCTGCATGAGCCGGGCTGCGCCATCGAGGAACTGATCAAGCTGGTGCCGGCGCCGGATTTTCCGACTGCGGGCATCATCTACGGCATCGGCGGCGTGCATGAGGGATACCGCACCGGCCGCGGCCGCGTGGTGATGCGCGCGCGCACCCACTTCGAAGACATTCCGGGCAAGAGCGACCGCCAGATGATCGTCGTCGACGAGCTGCCCTACCAGGTGAACAAGAAATCGCTGCTGGAGCGCATCGCCGAGCAGGTCACCGAAAAAAGGCTCGAGGGCATCTCCGACATCCGCGACGAATCCGACAAGCAGGGCATCCGGGTGGTGATCGAATTGAAGCGCGGCGAGTTGCCCGAGGTGGTGTTGAACAACCTCTACAAGCAGACCCAGCTGCAGGATACGTTCGGCATGAACATGGTCGCGCTGGTGGACAACCAGCCGCGGGTGCTCAACCTGAAGCAGCTGCTCGAGGCGTTCATCTCGCACCGGCGCGAGGTGGTGACGCGCCGCACCGTGTTCGAGCTGAAGAAGGCGCGCGAGCGCGGCCACATACTGGAAGGCCTCGCCGTCGCGCTATCCAACGTGGATGACGTGATCGAGCTGATCAAGAAAGCGCCGTCGCCCGCCGACGCGAAGCGCGAGCTGCTGGCGCGGAGCTGGAATTCGGATCTGGTGAAGGAAATGCTGGCCCGGGTGGCGGGCGGCCACGAGCAGTACCGCCCGGAGGGCCTGGGCGTGGAGTTCGGCCTGAAGGCGGAGGGCTACCGCCTGTCGGAAGAGCAGGCGCAGGCGATCCTGGAACTGCGGCTGCAGCGGCTGACGGGTCTGGAGCAGGACAAGATCCGCGACGAATACCGCGAAGTGATGCTCACCATCGCCGACCTGCTCGACATCCTCGACAAGCCGGCGCGCATCGTCGTCATCATCGACGGCGAGCTGAAGCACATCAAGGAGGAGTTCGGCGACCGGCGCCGCAGCGAGATCGTCACCGTCGCCGAGGACATCTCGCTCGAGGACCTGATCGCGCCGCAGGACATGGTGGTGACCTTCTCGCACGGCGGCTACGTCAAGTCGCAACCGTTGGCCGATTACAGGGCGCAAAGGCGGGGCGGGCGCGGCCGCACCGCCGCCACCACCAAGGACGACGATTTCATCGAGCGCATGTTCGTCGCGCACTCGCACAACTTCCTGCTGTGCTTCTCCAACCGTGGGCGCCTGTACTGGCTCAAGGTGTTCGAGGTGCCGCAGGGCGGCTCCACCTCGCGTGGCAAGCCGATGGTCAACATGTTCCCGCTGGAGGAAGGCGAGAAGATCACCGCGGTGGTGCCGGTCAAGGAGTTCGACGAGAACCATTTCGTCTTCATGGCCACCGCGCAGGGCACGGTGAAGAAGACGCCGCTGGCCGATTTCTCGCGCCCGCGGCCCTCGGGGATCATCGCCGTGGGTCTGGACGAAGGCGACTACCTGATCGGCGTGGCGGTGACCGACGGCAGCTACGACGTGATGCTGTTTTCCTCGGAAGGCAAGGCGATCCGCTTCCACGAGGAAGACGTGCGCCCGATGGGGCGCACCGCCACGGGCGTACGCGGCATGCGCCTGCCCGAAGGCAGCGACTGGAAAACGGTCTGCATGCTGGCGGCGAAGGACGAGAAGCAGACGGTCCTTACCGCCACCGAAAACGGCTACGGCAAGCGCACGCCCATTTCCGAGTACACCAAGCACGGCCGCGGTGGCCTGGGCATGATCGCGATCCAGGCTTCGGACCGGAACGGCGCCCTCGTGGGCGCCGTCCTTGTCGACGACCACGACGAGGTGATGCTGATCTCAACCGGCGGGGTGCTGATCCGCACCGCCGTGGCGCAGATCCGCGAGATGGGCCGCTCGACGCAGGGCGTGACCCTGATCGCGCTGTCTGAAGGCGAGAAGCTCGCCGGCATCGCGCGCATCGAGGATCGCGCCGAGGATGGCAACGGCGGCAATGGCAACGGCTCGGGAGAGGAGCCTGAGTCCCCGGCGCCCGCGGCGGCGGAGCCGGGCCCGGAAGGTCCCACCCTTCACTGACATGTCCAGGATCTTCAATTTCAGCGCGGGACCGGCTGTCCTGCCCGAGGAAGTCCTCGCGCGCGCCGGCGACGAGATGCTCGACTGGCGCGGCACCGGCATGTGCGTGATGGAGATGAGCCATCGCGGCAGGGAATTCATGTCCATCGCCGCCGAGGCGGAGAAGGACCTGCGCGACCTGCTCGCGATCCCGGCGAACTACAAGGTTCTCTTCCTGCAGGGCGGCGCGACGCTGCAGTTCGCGCAGATCCCGATGAACCTGCTGGCGGGAAAAGGCAAGGCGGACTACGTCGTCACCGGCGAGTGGTCGAAGAAAGCGGTCAAGGAAGCGCAGGCCTATTGCGACGTTCACGTGGCTGCGAGTTCGGAGGACAAGGGGTTTACGTATTTCCCTTCTCAAAATGCTTTTCAAATTAGAAGCGATGCGGCATATCTCCATTACTGCTCGAATGAGACGATCGGTGGTGTGGAAGCGCATTGGATTCCCCAAAGCAGTATTCCCCTGGTTGCGGACGCCTCGTCACACATTCTTTCGCGCCCGCTCGACGTGTCGAAGTTCGGCCTGATCTACGCCGGGGCGCAGAAGAACATCGGGCCCGCCGGGCTTACCATCGTCATCATGCGCGATGACCTGCTGGGCAAGGCCGCCAAGGGCACGCCCTCGGTCATGGACTACAAGCAGCAGGCGGCGGCCGATTCGATGCTGAACACGCCGGCGACCTACGCCATGTACATCGCCGGCCTCGTCTTCAAGTGGCTGAAGACGCAGGGCGGCCTGGCCGCGATCGAGAAGCAAAACATCGCCAAGTCGCAACTGCTCTACGACTACCTGGACGCAAGCACCTTCTACAGGAATTCGGTCGACAAGAAGGACCGTTCGAGGATGAATGTGCCGTTCACGCTAAAGGACGCGGCGCTGGATGACGCGTTCCTGAAAGGCGCCGAAAAGCTCGGCATGGTGCAGCTCAAGGGTCATCGCTCGGTGGGCGGCATGCGGGCGTCGATCTACAACGCAATGCCCGTGAAGGGCGTGCAGGCGCTGGTGGCATACATGAAGGAGTTCGAGGCGAAGCATGGCTAAGACGGGAAAGAAGCTCGAAGTGCTGGTGCTGAATCCGATCGCGCAGGTGGGCCTGAAGCGCCTGCCGGCGGAGCACTACGAGGTGGTGAAGGAATCGAAGGCGCCTGACGTGATCCTGGTGCGCTCGGCCGACATGCACGCGATGAAGTTCGACGCCAACCTGAAGGCGGTGGGTCGCGCCGGCGCGGGCGTGAACAACATTCCCGTCGCCGAGCTGTCCAGGCTCGGCGTGCCGGTCTTTAACGCGCCGGGCGCGAACGCCAACGCGGTGAAGGAACTGGTCGTGGCCGGCATGCTGATCGCAGCCAGGAATCTGGGGCCGGCTTTGGAATTTGTCAGGAATCTGGATTCAAAAGATTCAGATTTGGAAAAAAAAGTTGAAGCAGGAAAGAAAGCCTACGCAGGAGTCGAGCTTCCAGGGCACACGCTGGGCGTGATCGGCCTCGGCAAGATCGGCAGCCTGGTCGCCGATGCGGCGATCCGCCTTGGCATGAACGTTGTCGGCTACGACCCGGAAATCACGGTGGACGCCGCCTGGGGCCTGCCTTCGCAGGTGCGCAAGGCGAACTCCCTGGACGAGCTTCTCAAGGCCAGCGATTTCGTGAGCCTGCACGTGCCGCTGGTGGAAAGGACCCGCAACCTGGTCAACGCGAAGAACCTGAAGCTCCTCAAGCCGGGCTCGGTGCTGTTGAATTTCTCGCGCGACGGGGTGGTGGACGACGCGGCGGCGCTCGCGGCCCTGGGCTCGAAGCAGCTGCGCTGCTATGTGACCGACTTCCCCTCGGCCGATCTGATCGGCAAGGCCGGCGTGGTGGCGCTGCCGCACCTGGGCGCCTCCACCAGCGAGGCCGAGGACAATTGCGCGGTGATGGTCGCCGACCAGGTGCGCGAATACCTAGAGCATGGAACAATGGAAAACGCGGTGAATTTTCCGAATGCGCAGATGCCGCGCGAATCGCCCTACCGCCTGGCGATCGCCAACGCCAACGTGCCGAACATGCTGGCGAGCATCTCCAACGCCATGGGCAGCCGCAAGATCAACATCCACAACATGCTGAACAAGTCGAAGAAGGACATGGCCTACACCCTGGTCGACGTGGATAGCCCGGTACCAGACGCCGTGATCAAGGAGCTGTGCGCGATCAAGGGCGTCCTCGCCGTCCGCTACCTGCCCGTCGAGAGATGAGCGAAAAGGAGATAGGCAAGTTGCGCATCGGGATCGACGCTGTCGATGCGGAGCTGCTCGCGCTGCTAAACCGCCGGGCCGCCCTCGTGCGCAAGGTTGGTGAACTGAAGGAGGGCAAGCGCGTCTACCGTCCGGAGCGCGAAATCGAGATCCTTCGGCGCATCGCCGGAGCGAAAGACGGCGCGTTGCCGGCGGCGTCGGCCGCCGCGGTATTCCGCGAAATCATCTCCGCGTGCCGCGCGCTAGAGCAGGAAATCCGCGTCTCCTACCTGGGGCCGCAGGGCACCTTCAGCGAGCAGGCCGTGCGCCAGCATTTCGGCCATGCCGTGGGGGCCGAGCCGGCTGCGTCCATCGACGAAGCGTTCCGCAGCGCCGAGTCCGGCGCTACCCAGTTCGCCGTGGTGCCGGCGGAAAATTCCACCGACGGCGTGGTCGGCCGCACGCTCGACCTGCTGCTCACGACGCCGCTCAGGATCTGCGGCGAGATTGATTTGCGGGTCAGGCAGAATCTGCTTTCAAGAATGAAAGGCATGAAGGAGATCAGGAAGATCTACTCCCATGCCCAGTCCCTCGCGCAGTGCAACGGCTGGCTCGGACGCAACCTGCCGAACGCCGAGCGCATCCCGGTTGGCTCCAACGCGGAAGCGGCGCGCCGCGCGGCGAAGGAGAAAGGTGCGGCCGCGATCGCCGGAGAAGCCGCGGCGGCGCTCTACCGGCTGAAGGTGCTCGGCAGCGGCATCGAAGATGATCCGAACAACACCACGCGCTTCCTCGTGCTCGGCCAGGTCGATCCGGGGGCGACGGGCAGGGACCGTACGTCGCTCGTCATGTCCGCCGAGAACAAGCCCGGGTCGGTGCACGCGCTCCTCTCGCCGATCGCGGCGAACGGGGTGAGCATGTCGCGCATCGAATCGCGCCCGGCCAGGGCGCGCTCGGCGCGCTGGGAGTACGTGTTCTTCATCGACGTCGAGGGCCACCAGGCGGATGCGAAGGTCGCCGCCGCGATCGGCGAACTCAAGGCGCGCGCGCCGTTCTTCAAGATCCTCGGGTCCTACCCCGTCGCTTC
>JANNXB010000178.1:0-8806 GCA_031409355.1 Betaproteobacteria bacterium
AAGGTCACCAAGCAGGCGACCGAGATCGCGGAAGCCAACGTTGCCGCCGCGACCGAGACCGTGAAGGGCATGGCGAAGTCCAAGAAAGCCGCCTAAGTCTCCGGACTTGCACGGCGCAGTACCAAAAGCCCCGCCTCGCGCGGGGCTTTTCATTTGCAACGACGGCGCCCGCGAGCCCTACTTGCGCGCGTCGTGCCTTTCCATGGCGTGGTGCCAGTCAAGCAATCGTTCGTCGGCTGTCATGAGGGCCGCTTCGTGGACCAGCGCGGTGGCGACGATGAAACGGTCGGCAGGATCATCATGCAGGCCGGCAAGGTCCAGCGCGCGCACCGCGACCGTTCCGTCGAGCGGCAACTCGATCGCGCCGGCCGCAAGCACGGCGTCCCGCCATTCGCGCACCGGGGAGGGCAAGCTGAGTCGGCGGCGCGCCTGCAGCAGACCCACTTCCCAGAATGCGATTGCCGGCACGGCGACCTTTCCCATCGCCCAAAACCGATCGATCAGGGTGCGCGCCTTGCGCCCGAGCTTGCGGTCGTCGCTCGCGGCCCATACCAGCACATGCGTATCCAGCACGATCACCGCATGGCTTCCCAGAGGCGCGAACCGATCGGCGACACGATGTCGCCGCGGATTCCGATTCGCCCGTTGTGCAGGCCGATGAGCGACTTGGCGGGCGGCGGGCGGTGCGCACGCAGTTCGGCGACCGGCTTGCCGTTCTTGGTGACCACGATGGTCTGGCCGGTGCGCGCGACCTGGTCCATCAGCGCGAGGCACTTGGCCTTGAATTCAGAGGCTTGAATGGTGGTCATGCCGGTCCCATCCGCGATACAGATGACCACTATTATGCCCATGGTCATAAAAGTGGTCAACGCTCCTATGTGACCACCCTTACAGCTCCCTGTTCTGGGCATCGCCAACGCGGTTCCAGTTGTCCAGGCCCGTGGCACCGTCGATGAACGTAACCCACCCCGCGCCCGAACCGGACATTTGCGCTTAGCCGAAGGCAGTCATCCCGACAATCAGCAGACCCATGGTGACGACAGACAGACGTTTCATTGTGCTCCCGCTCTTGCGTTGGAAAAAGTTACCTCTCCTCGAAGCGCCCGCCCAATGCCTGGATCCCGCGCCGGATGTCGGCCATCGCCGGTTCGACTTCGGCCGGTGTGCCGCGCACGCCGAGCTCGATGTGGCGACGCGAGGCATCGGCGGCATCCGCGCCCATGCTGGGCAGGCTGAAACACTTCAGGCCCTTGTACTTCGCGTTGATCTCTTCCATCAGCGGCGCGATGGTGGATTCGGGCAGGTAGACGATCACCGAAGCCTCCGCCCAGCGGTCGCGGTCGAACAGGTGCCGATATTTCGTGTCGAGCACCCATTCCAGCATCGGCCAGGCCATCTGCGGAAATCCCGGCACGAACCAGTGCTCCTGGACCACGAAGCCCGGGATGCGGTTGAAGGGATTGGGGATGATCGCCGCGCCGGCGGGAAACTCGCCCATCTTGAGGCGCTGCGGCGTGGTCTCGCCGGCGAAGCGGCCGCGAATCTCAGCCTCCGCTTCGGGATGCAGCGCCGTCGCGACGCCCAGCGCCGCCGCGGCGCACTGGCGCGTGTGGTCGTCGGGCGTGGCGCCGATGCCGCCGAAGGAGAACACCACGTCGCCCGAGGCGAACGTGCGCTTTAGCGCCGCGGTCAGCCGCTCCGGATCGTCGCCGTGGTATTCGCACCAGGCGAGGCGCAGGCCGCGCTGCGCGAGCGCCTGGATGATGAAGGACAGATGCTTGTCCTGGCGCTTGCCGACCAGGATTTCATCGCCGATCACGAGCGCGCCGAAACTCATGCTTTTCCCTCTCCAATCCGGTAACTGCGCCAGCGCCAGGCCAGCAGCGCGACGCCAACGCCGGCATGCAGCGCCGCCACGCCGATCGCCGCCCCGGCAGACTCGAACAAAATCGGCAGCAGAAGCTGCGCCAGCCATTTCAAATCCGCCAGCGTGGCCAACCCCGGAATTACCCAGTAGAGCATGGCGAGATAGAACACCATGGCCGCCTCGACGCGTCGCCGCTGGCGGGCGAACGCGAAGAAAAGGAATATCCCGACGTCGCGCACCAGCAGGAGGAAAAGTGGAAGGGGCGCGGCAAACAGGCGGCGCATTTCGTTGTCGCCGATCGACTCCGGCAGAACGAGTTGCGCTGTCACGCAGGCCGCGGCCGCCATGGCGAAAGCGATCGGCCAGCAAGGCAGTTCCTCCAGCGCGCGGCGCCATTCGCCCCGGGCAATCCGCACCTGCACGCGGCGGAACACGATGACGCCGGTTTCCTCGGTGAACAGCTGCAGGTAGGTCATCGCGCCCGACACCGCCATCGCGCTAAATACGAGCGCATACAGGACGATCCGGTATCCGGCGCCCGGCGCGATCCAGAACCCGGCAAGGTATCCGGCCAGGAACAGGAGGAACAAGGCGAACGCCCAGGGCCTGGTGCGGACCTGCAACTCGGTGCACATCGAGCGATACAGTCCGAATACCGCCCACGCCGCGAAGCAGGTCGCGCTCCCGAGCATGAAATTCCAGCGCTCGTAGGTACTGCCCCACCACTGCCAGCCCGCCTCGCGGCTGAACGCCATTCCCGCGACGCCCGGGCCCACGAACACCAGCAGCACGATCAGCAGCCATACGCCGATGCCGCCGCGTTTCGCGTGTCCCTTGCGCGCGGTCGCCAGTCCTGCCAGGCAGGCGGCGGCCTGCGCCAGCACCGACCCGGCGACGATCATCGCCGCCACCATGGCCGCGGAAACGGGCCAGTCGCGCGGCGCGCAGGCGAGCAGCACCGCGAGGGCGATCAGGCCGCCGTACCAGGCGAACGATACCGAGCCGAGCAGCTTGCTCCAGGTCATCGACCAGGGTCCGATCGCCGACAGGCGCTGCGCGTCCCAGGTGCGGGCACGGACTTCCTCTAACACGCAGTCGCCCGCGTTGCGCACCCCCCAGGCCCCGAGCAGCAATCCGGCGATCCACGCGGCCGCGACCGCGACCTTCTCCGCGCCTTCCTCGCCCGCGACATGGATCATCGCGAAAACCATGAGCAGCACCACCGGCATCGCGATCAGCCGGTGCAGCGTGAGTTCCAGCCAAAGGTTGCGGCGCAGTTCCGGATTAAGTTCCATCAAGGGGTCGCCGTCCCGGCACGTTCCTGCACTGTGCGCAGGTAGGACGCCTGCAGGTCTTCGCGCTCTTCGGCGAAGGCGCACACCGGCAAGCCGGATGCAACGAGACCCGCCAGCAAGCGCGCCTGGGCCTCGGGCCCGCCCTCCAACTCCAGCAGCGCGCCGCTCTCATCCGCGTCGACGATCGCCGCGACGACCGCCGCCGCGAGCCGCTCGCGCAGGCCGGCGACCGGCGCCGCGAGCGCCAGCCGCATCCGCCTGCGGGGCGCGGACTTCTCTCGCAGGGCGCGTCCTTCGACGACGCGCCCGGCGCGCAGCACCAGCATGTCGGTCGAATACTCGTCCAGCTCGGCGAGGATGTGCGAGGAGACCAACAGCGTGACGCCTTGCGCCTGCAGGGTCCTGAACAGGCCGGCGAGCGATGCGCGCGCCTCCGGATCGAGGCCGGAAGCCGGTTCGTCCAGCAGCAGGACCTCAGGGTCGTGCGACATCGCCTGGCCGATGGCGACGCGTTGGCGCTGGCCGCGGGACAGCTCCCCCGCGAGCACGTCGAGCTTGTCCGCGATCTCCAGGCGGGCCGCCACTCGCGCCACCGTATCCGGCAGCGCATCCTGCGGCACGCCGTTTGCGGCAGCCGCGTGCTGGAAACAGCGTCGCACGGTGAGCGATTCGTACAGGCCGAACGAATCCGACAGGAATCCGATCCTGCGGTGCGCCGCGCGCGGTTCTTCGAGCACGTCCACGCCCGCAACCTGCACCGCGCCCAGCATCGGCCGGTCCAGGCCGGCGATACAGCGCAGCAGCGTGGTCTTGCCCGCGCCGTTGGGCCCCACCAGCGCGGTAACGCTGCCGCGCTGGATTTCGAACGAAACGTCGTCCAGCGCCCGGACGCCAGGGTATTCGAAGCGCAATCCCGCCACCGTGATGGCCGCAGCTGTCATCACGGCAGTTTACAGGCTGAAAAAGCTCAGGCGGCTTTCTGGCCCCAGCGCTGCAGGTCTTCCAGGCCGCCGATGAGCTTGCCGTTCACGAACACCTGCGGAACGGTGCCCTTGCCCGTGATCGCGCCGACGATGCGGCTGCGATTGGCGTTGCCGAGGGACACTTCGGCGTAGTCGTAGCCGAAGTCCTTCAGCAGCTTTTTCGCCTTGACACAGTAGCCGCAGCCCTCGCGCGTCAGGATCGCCACCTGGTCGGGTGACTTCGCCTTGGGCGCGGCGTAGGCGAGCATCGTGTCGGCGTCCGACACTTCGAACGGATCGCCCGGCTTCTGCGGCTCGATGAACATCTTCTGCACCACGCCGTCCTCCACCAGCATCGAATAACGCCAGGAGCGCTTGCCGAAGCCGAGGTCGGCCTTGTCCACCAGCATGCCCATGCCGGCGGTGAACTCGCCGTTGCCGTCGGGCAGCATCGTCAGGTTGGCGCATTCCTGGCCAGCGGCCCATTCGTTCATGACGAAGGCGTCGTTAACAGATACGCAGACGATGGCGTCCACGCCGTTGGCGAAGAACGCGGGAGCGAGTTCGTTGTAGCGCGGCAGGTGGGTCGAGGAACAGGTGGGCGTGAACGCGCCCGGCAGGGAGAACACCACCACGGACTTGCCCTTGAAGATCTCGTCGCTGGTGACGTTCTTCCAGTCGCTCTCGGTGCGGGTACGGAACGTGACCTGCGGGACCTTCTGGCCTTCCTTCGATTGGAACATGGCGAATCCTTTTATATTGGTTAAAACGATGTATGACGACACTGTAGCCAGCCTATCCCCTCCATTCCAATACTTTGTCGCCATGCTTATAATAGCCATACCCTATGACTCTCACGGAACTCAGGTACGTCGTCGCCGTCGCCGAGGCGCGGCATTTCGGCCAGGCGGCCGAGCGCTGCCACGTCTCGCAGCCCAGTTTGTCCGCATCCGTGAAGAACCTCGAGGAGGAACTCGGCGTCACCCTGTTCGAGCGCGGCAAGCGCGGCGTGTTCCTCACCGAGGCCGGCGAGCAGATCGTGGCGCAGGCGCGCCGCGCGCTGGAAGAGGCCGACCGCGTGAAAACGGTGGCGCGCCAGGGGCGCGATCCGCTAAAGGGCGTGCTGCGCCTGGGCATCATCCACACCATTGCCCCCTACCTGCTGCCGGACCTGGTCGGCGCCCTGCGCCGCAGCGCGCCGGAAATGCCACTGGACGTGGAAGAAAACACCACCGCCACGCTCGACCGGATGCTGAAGGCGGGGGAACTCGATGCCGTGATCCTCGCCCTGCCCTATGCGGGCCCCGGCATCGAGACGGTGCCGCTGTACGAGGAGATTTTCCGCGTGGTCGCGCCCGCCAAGCACGCGCTCGCGCGCAAGAAGACGATCGCGATCGAGGAGCTGGACGCGGGCGAGCTGCTCCTGCTGCCGGTGGGCCATTGTTTCCGCGACCAGGTGCTCGATGCCTGCAATGAGTTTTCCCGGCCGCCGGACGCCGGGCGCCAAGGCAATTCCCTCGAGACCTTGCGCAGCATGGTGGCCTCCGGCTTGGGCATAAGCGTGCTGCCCGCGACCGCCCTCACGCCGCGCCACGCCAACGCGCTGGTGAAAGCGGTGGAATTCTCCAGTCCCTGCCCGGTGCGGCGCGTCGGCCTCGCCTCGCGCCGCGGCTTCCACCGCCCCGCAGCGCTGGCAAAGGTCGTCAGCGCCATCCGGAGCCTGCAACTGCCCGTCAAGCAGCTATAGGCGAAAGGGTCACGTCAGTACTTTCGCGTTCAACCCGCTCACGCGCCTAAACGCGCTGTCGCCGCTCAAAAAGACGTGATCCGAGCCGAGCTGCAGGCAACTGGCCGCTTGCAGTGCATCTGGCGTTCTAAGGCCATGCCGAACACGAATGACAGCACTCAGTTCAACCACATCGCGCGACAACTCCACCCATGCCAGATCTGGCCGCGCAAAAAACGCATCGAACAAGGCCAACGCCTCACTGTCATTGGCTTTCATCGGCCCCACGCGGCATTCCAACCAAGTCAGGCGGCTGACCGCCAAGCCCAGATCGGGGTAGCGCTTTGCCAACGAGGCAAGTTCTTTACGCACCTTTCCAGAAAATGGCTCTTTCCCTTCGATCAGATAGATCAGAGCGCTGGCATCAAAAAAAGCGATCACCAGTCGCGCCCGGCTTTTAGCCGAGCATCGATATTCGCTTTGCTGCGCTTGCCCGTGGTGGGCTGCGAAAGCAGCCACTGAACGGCGCTCAATCCGGAAGGCGCTGCAACCTTGCCATGCGCCAGCCGCTGATAGTCGTCCTCGGACAGCACTACCGCCGCCGCCTTGTTGCGCTTGACGATATGCACCGGCCCGCGGCGCAGACCATCCTCGATCGCGGCCATGCCGCGGCGCTTGAGTTCGGCGACGGTCAACGTGTTCATGCTCATGGGCAGCTCCTTTCAGTACTAATTATAGTACTGATTATAGAGTTTTTGTACTTTTCGCCAAACCCGCCCATGTCGCATCGCGCGCCGTTACAGGCGCACCGCCACCCCTTCAATCGGGGCCTGGCGCAGGGCTTCGAGTTCGCCGAGCAGGAGATGGATGAAGGCGAGCCCGAAGACCACGGGCGCGAGGAAGCCGACCAGCGGGACATAGGCAAGGAGCGCGAGGATCGTGCCGAGCACGTAGAGCGTGCGGCGCTTGGAGGAGAAAATCGCCCGCATTTCATCGGCGGTGGCGTGCTCCGCGAGCGCGTCGTAGCGCAGCACCCGCTGGTTCACCCATCCCATGATCACGACCGGGATCACCGGCCACAAGGGCGGGATCAGCCAGAAAGGAATCGAGACCAGGCCGAGCAGCGCCAGGCCGCCAAGCGCGACCAGGCCGTTCCACAGGCTCCCCGCCAGGCCGCCGCCCTGCCGGCGCGCCAGCAGCGGAAAGCGGCGCGAGGCGACGTGCTCCACCATCGCCTGCATGCCGAAGATGCTCAGGATCAGCAGCGCGGTGAACCACACGAGCGGGATGAAGAGCAGCACCATGACCACGTGCGCCGCCACGATCATGGCGTCGCCCGTGTCGAACTTGAAGAACAGCATCCCGGATTCCAGCCAGCGCTTCAGGTACGCCGCCATCCAGAGCGCCGTGGCGCCCCAGAGCATGAAGGCAGCCACGCCCCAGGCCAGCAGCGCGACCAGCATCGGCCAGATCATCAGCCACAGCATGCGCGGATGGAACAGGCTGGTGAATGCAAAAAAGACGGAACGCCCGACGCTGTTCATTCCATGCCCCTCATTTGCGGATACTTTGCCACAGCTTGGTCAGGCGCTTGGATGAGACCGGCACCGGCGTCTTCAGTTCCTGGGCGAAGAGCGACACGCGTAGTTCCTCCAGCAGCCAGCGGAATTGCTCCAGGTCCGCGCCCGTGCGCACGGCGCCGCCCAGCTTCGCGCGGGATATCCGTTCGCGCTGCCAGGCCTGCTCCAGCGGCGCGAGTTCCGCGGCGCGCTGGGCGTCACGCGCAGGATCGGCGCGCAATTTGTCCAGCCGCAGCGCCGCCGCCTTGAGGTAGCGCGGGAAATGCTGCAGCCGTTCCCAGGGTACGCGGGCGAGGAATCCCGCCTGCAGCAGGCGCGCGCACTGCTGCTTCACGTCCTCGGCAGCCTGCGGATAGGCCTTCTGCACGCCCGCAATACGCTTTTGCACCTGCGCCTGCTCGGTGAGGATCGTCGCCGCGAGCCGCTGCATCTCCTGCGCGATCAGGTTCAGGCGATTGCGGCCTTCCTGCAGGCGCCGCGCGAACTCGGCCTGCTGCATCGGCAGGGATTCGGCGAGGAAGGTACGGTCGAACGCCGCCGACACGATGTCGTCCTGCACCGCCGCGAGCGCCATGTCCTTGCCGAGGCCCTTCTCGAGGTCGCGCACCCGTTCGCGGAACGCGATCGAGAGCAGCCGCAGCACGCCTGTGCGGTGCACCTCGCGCGCGCGCTCGGGCGAATCGAACACCTCCAGCGTCACGCCGTCGCCTGCGTCCTGCAGTGCCGGATACCCGACCAGGGTTTGTCCGCCACGCTGTATCTCCATGACTTCCTGCAGGTCGCCAAAATTCCATGCGACCAGTTTTTCGCCTTCCGGTATTTCCTCCGAAAGGCTTTCCTGGATCCGGGAACCGAATTCCTCCTTCAATTCCGCGACATTCCTGCCCATGCCAAGCTGCCGGCCATGCTCGTCCAGGATCCGGAAATTCATCTGCAGGTGCGGCGGCGCCGAGTCCGGCCGGAAGGCGTCGGTGGGCACTTCCAGGCCGAGCTCTGATCGGATGTAGCGGGAAAGTGCCGTACCGAGCGGCGCATCGGCGGGCGGCACGGCCGCGCAGAAATCCTGCGCGAAATCGGCCAGGGGCCCGAGCTTGTGACGCAGGCGCTGCGGCATGCCCTTGGCGTAGGACTGCACCTTTTCCTTTAGCAGTCCCGGCACCAGCCATTCGCAGCGCGCCGCCGGCACCTGGTTCAGCAGCGCCACCGGCACCGTCATCGTCACGCCGTCCTTCGGCGAGCGCGGCTCGAAGTGGTACTCGAGCTCGAACTTGTTCAGGCCGACCTGCAGTTCGTGCGGGAAGTTCTCGGTGGTGATGCCCGCCGCCTCGTGGCGCATCAGGTCCTCGCGCCGCAGCTCTAGCAGCTTCGGCTGCGCG
>JANNXB010000179.1:0-4352 GCA_031409355.1 Betaproteobacteria bacterium
GCCCAGGCCTGGCCCTCCAAGCCGGTGCGCCTCGTCATCCCGTTCGCGCCCGGCGGGCCGGCGGACATCATCGCGCGGCTCACCGGCCAGAAGCTCACCGAGATCCTTGGCCAGCCGATGGTGGTCGAGAGCCGCGCCGGCGCCGGCGGCAATATCGGCGCCGCCTTCGTGGCGAAATCCGCGCCCGACGGCTACACGCTGCTGGTCACGACTTCCGCTTTCGCGGTCAACGTCAGCCTGTCGCCAAACTCGGGCTACGACGCCGAGCGCGACTTCATTCCGGTCGCGCCGGTGGCGCGCCAGGCGAACCTGATCTTCGTGCATCCGAGCCTGCCCGCGAAGACGCTGGCCGAGCTGCTGGCGCTGGCGAAGAATTCGAAAATGGCCTTCGCCTCGCCCGGCAGCGGCACCACGCCCCACCTGACCGCGGAAAACCTGTTCAACATCGCCTCCAAACTGGACATGCCGGCAATCCATTTCCGCGGCGCCGGCCCGGCGATCGCCTCGGTGGTCGCCGGCGAGCCGACAGTGGGCGCGGGTGCGGTTGCCACGCCCCTGCCCTTCGTCAAATCCGGCCGGTTGCGCGCGATCGCCGTCTCCAGCGCGGCGCGCGTCGCTGCGCTACCCGATGTGCCGACATTCGCTGAGGCCGGGTTCCCCGGCGTGCAGGACGACACCTGGATCGGCGTGTTCCTGCCCGCCGGCACGCCGCCCGCGATCGTCCAGAGGCTGAACGAGGCCATCAACCAGGCGCTGAAGGGCGCCGACATGCGCGAGCGGCTGGACGCGCTCGCCTTCGAGCCGGTGGGCGGAACCTCCCAACAATTCTCCGCCTACGTGAAAACGGAGATCGCGAAGTGGGGCAAGGTGGTGCGCGAAGGCGACATCAAGGCGGAGTGAGCTAGATAAAACGGTTGCTCGGCTTCAGGCCGAGGTAGTGCTGCCCGGCGCTTTGCAGGTGCATCGCGCCCGCCTGCAGCTGCTGGGACACGGCGTGCATGTCGCGCAGCCGCCGCTCGAAGGGATTGGCCTCGAAGATCGCCGTCGCGCCGGCGTCCGCGTACGATGTTTCCACCACTTCGCGCGCTTCCTGGATCGCATAGGTGGCCGCGAGCCGCAGTTCCACGCGCCTCTCGAAACTCGCCCTGCCTGAATCCACGCATTCCTCCCACATTGCGCGCAGTATCTGGAGGATCCACGCGCGGGATGACGCCAGCTTCGCCTCCGACAGCGCGATGCGTGTCTGGATCCAGTGGCTGTCGCGCAGCGCGAGCGTGGTGCCGGCGGGGGTTTTCTTCGTCGCCAGCGCGATGAACGCGCTTAGCGAAGCGCGCGCGATGCCGAGCGCCACCGCCGCGAATCCGCACTGGTACACGTTCATCGGCGCGTGCCGGTACAGCGTGCCCTGCTCCCTGCGCTCGGTCTCGGCCTCCGGCGGCGCGCCGGCCGCCTGCTGCTGGTCTCGCCCGGTGGCGCGCGGCACCAGGGAATGCTCCGCCGGAACGAACAGGTCGGTCACGCTGTAGCTGTCGCTGCCCGTGCCGCGCAGGCCAACGACATTCCAGGCGTCGCCCTTGATCGCCGCGGACGAGCGCGGAAACAGCACCGTGCGCTCACCCCCATTTTCCAGGGCGCAGTGGCCGCCCAGCCAGGCCGAGTGCCGGCTGCCGCTACCGAAATTCCAGGTGCCGCTCGCTTTCCAGCCGCCCTTGACCGGCTCCGCCTTGCACTGCGGACCGGCCTGGTAACCCCAGGCCAGCACCGCGCGCGGACCGCCGAACACTTCCCGCGCGGCCTGCGGCGCAAGGTAGGCCGCCGACATCGCGCAGCCGTTGTTCTGCACCAGGCACCAGGCGGTGCTGGCGTCGCCCTCGGCGATGGCGTGGATCGTTTCGAAGAAGGTCGCGAGTTCTAGCTCCGCGCCATCGAGCGAGCGCGGCAGCAGCATGCGGAACATCTTCGCCGCGTGCAGCGCGTCCAGCACCTCGGGCGTGAGCGCGTGCGCCGCCTCGATGCGCGGTGCGGCGGCTTCCAGGAGAGGAATCAACTCGCGCGCCTGGAGAATCGAGGTTTGGGGATTCACGTGGCCGCAGTCTGGCATAAGATTGTCGGCCGATGAAATCCAAGAGGAATAGATGAGCGAAACGCTGCCACCCATTCGACGCATCGTGACGGGGCACGACGCCCAGGGCCGCGCTTGCATCGTGGAAGACGCCACGGCCACCGCGATCCGGACCGTACCCGAGCGCCCCGGCTACCGCGCGGTGAATGTCTGGCGCACGACGCAGGCTCCCGCCGCGATCAATGCCCAGGATACGATCTCCAGCCATGAAGGCATCCTGCCGCCGAAGAACGGCGGCACCATCCTGCGCATCATCGATTTCCCGCCCGAGCCCGCCGATCCGGCCGAGCGCGACCGGCGCATCCGCGCCACCTTCGGCGGCATTTTCCACGACGCGCAGCACGACGGGCGCAAGCATCCGGGCATGCACAAGACCGACACCGTCGACTACGCGATCTGCCTGGAGGGCGAGATCTGGTCGGTGATGGACGAGGGCGAAACCCTGATGCGCGGCGGCGACGTCCTCATCCAGCGCGGCACCAACCACGCCTGGGCCAACCGCTCGCAGAAGACCGCACGGATTGCGTTCGTCCTGATCGACGCCCGGCGCTAGTGCCGGCCTGCTATGCGGGCGTGAACATCGGCACCGGCGGGCCGCCGTCGGTGGGCTTGAAGGTCACTTTGACTTTTTGCCCGATGCGCACCGCGTCGAGGTCGCAGTCGACGATGTTGGTCAGCATCGAAACGCCTTCTTCCAGGGTCACGTAGGCGATGCAGTACGGCACCGGCACGCCGCGGCGCAGCACGCTGTAGGTGTAGATCGTCCCCGTGCCCTTCGCGTCGCGCCACTCGGTCTTGTCTGAGAAGCAGAACGGGCACAGCGCGCGCGGGTAGTGGTGGAATTCCCTGCAGGAACTGCAGTACTTGATCGCGAGTTTTCCGCTCGCCGCCGCATCGAAGTACGGCTGGTTTTCGGGATTGACCGAAGGCGCCGGGATTTTGCGTTCCATTATTCCCGCTCCATGATCAAAGTCGCGCTGCCATGCCGCGTTCCCAGCTGGCCGCCGGTGCCCTGCGCCAGCGCCAGGCCGCAGTCCTTCACCTGCACCTTCGGATGCGCCTCGCCGCGCAGCTGGCGCACCGCCTCGATCACCTTGGTCATGCCACCGCGGTTGGCCGGATGGTTGTTGCACAACCCGCCGCCGTCGGTGTTGAAGGGCAGCTTGCCGCTGCCGGAAATCAGGTTGCCGTCGGCGACGAACTTCCCGCCCTCGCCCTTTTTGCAGAAACCCAGGTCCTCGAGCTGCACCACCACGGTAATGGTGAAACTGTCGTAGATCGAGACGTACCTGATGTCGGCAGGCTTCACGCCCGCTTCCGCGAACGCCGCGGCGCCCGACCAGGCCGCGCCCGAAGTGGTCAGCGTGAGCTTGCCGCCCGCCTGGCCCTTCGAGGATTCGCCGGCGCCGATCAGCTTCACCGCCGGCCGATTCAGTTGCTTTGCGATCTCCGGCCGCGCCACGATCAGCGCGCCGCCGCCGTCACTCACGACGCAGCAGTCCATGCGGTGCAGCGGGTCGGCGACCATCGGCGAGTCGAGAACCTCCTTGACCGTCACCACCTCGCGCAGCATGGCGTGCGGGTTGTGCTGCGCGTGGTGCGAAGCCGCCACCTTGACCCAGGCGAGCTGTTCGGAGGTGGTGCCGAATTCATGCATGTGGCGCATCGCCACCATGGCGTAGCTGTTCGTGGTCACGATGCCGTAGGGCGCCTCGAACGGCGCGTCGGGCATGTTCGCGCCCCAGGTGCGCGGCTGCGTGCCGCTGTGGCCCTCGGAGCGCGGTCGCCCCGCCAGCGTAATCAGCGCGACATTGCACTTGCCCATCGCAATCGCCTGCGCGGCGTGCGCGACATGGATCAGGTAGGAAGTGCCGCCGGTGTCGGTCGAATCCAGGTGCCGCAGCTTCAGCCCGAGGTAATCCGCCATCGACAGCGGCCCCAGGCCCGGCGCATCGCCGGCGCAGAAGTAGCCGTCGATGTCCTGCTTGGTTAGGCCGGCGTCCTCCAGCGCGCCTTTCGCCACCTCCGCATGCAGCTGCGCGACCGACTTGCCCTCGGCCTTGCGGGTCGGATGCTCGAAAGCGCCGACGAGGTACGCCTTGCCCTTTATGCTCATGGGGGAGATTTTCGCTTAAAATGCCCTCCTCGCGCGACAGGCGGCGCGAAACGGGTTTTCATACACGGGTGGTTAGCTCAGCGGTAGAGCACTGCCTTCACACGGCAGGGGCCA
>JANNXB010000180.1:0-2554 GCA_031409355.1 Betaproteobacteria bacterium
TACACGCTCGGCGCGGTGTTTTTCCTGGCGGAGCGGATTAGGTTCTTCCACTTCGTATGGCATCTGTTCGTCATCGCGGGCACCGCGTGCCACTACATCGCGGTCCTGTGGTACGCCGCGTGAGGCGCTGATGCCAGATCCGCAGATGCTGCAGAGCGCCGTTCTCGCATCCCTGCTCGCCTGGGCGAGCGGATTGCGGCTCTACTTCGTGGTGTTCTGCGCGGGCATGGCGGGCTACTACGGTTATCTGGAGTTGCCGCCAGGGCTCAAGGTGCTGCAGCACCCCTGGGTCATCGGCGCGGCGGGATTCATGCTGCTGATGGAGTTCCTGGTGGACAAGGTGCCGGGCGTCGACAGCGCGTGGGACATGCTGCACACCTTCATCCGCATTCCTGCCGGCGCGCTGCTGGCGGCGGGCGCGACGGGGGACAGCCTGAGCGCGCTGACGGTGGCGGCGGGATTGCTCGGCGGCACGATCACGGCGGGGACGCATTTCGCCAAGGCGGGTGGGCGCGCGATGATCAACGCGTCGCCGGAACCGTTCTCGAACTGGGGCGCGTCGTTTTCGGAGGACACGACGGTGCTGGCCGGGATCTGGATCGCGTTCATGTACCCGCTGGCGTTTCTTGCCGCGCTCGCACTGTTCGCTCTGCTCGCGGGCTGGTTCCTGATGAAGGTCTGGAGCTGGTTCAGAAATCGTAGAGCCGCTCAGGGTTCTGCGTAAGGATCGCGCGCCGGGTTTTCGCCTCGGGAACGGCTTCGAGCAGCACATTCAGCAGTTCGCCGGCGTCCAGGTCGCGGTAGGGCAGGATGGCATCGTCATGGACGGCCTGGCGCGAATGAAAGCCGATGTGCGGCCAGTCGGAGCCCCAGACCAGGCAATCCGGCGCGATTGCCGCCAGCGCCTGCATGAAGGGAATGGCGTCGCGTAGTTTCCCCGTGCTGCGCGTGATGCGGTCGGCGCCGGCGAGCTTGACCCAGATGTTCGCGGAGCGCAGCAGCCGCAGCACGGTCTGGAATCCGGGTTGGCCGACACCCGCCGCCGCATCGGGCAGGCCCATGTGGTCGATGACGAAGCGGGTTTTCGATTTCAGGAGCGCCGGCTCCATTTCGGCGAGCAGGTTCGCTTCGCAGAACAGCTGCAGGTGCCATCCATGCGGCGCCGCCAGTTTCTCGAATTTCGCGAGCCATTGCGCGGCGTTGCCTGCATATCGCTCGCGCATGGTCTGGAAGTTCAGGCGCAGGCCGCGCACGCCGGCGGCGTGCATCAATGCCAGCTCGGCAGGCGGAGTCTCGACATCGACGACCGCCACCGCGCGTCCGCGCGGGCCAAGTTGCGCCAGCGCCGCGAGCATGGCGCGGTTGTCGGTGCCATGGCCGCTCGCCTGGACGAGCACCGTGCGCTCAAGGCCGACCGCGCGTTTCATGCTTTCGTGCTCCGCGAGCGAAGCCTCGGGAACGGTATAGGCGCGTTCGGCCGCGAGCGGATAGCGCTCGAAAGGGCCGAAGACGTGCATGTGGCAGTCTGCGGCGCCCGCGGGCAGCGGTTGCGAGGGCGCGCGGTGGGTACGGGAGAGAAGCGGGGAAAGCGGCGGCATAGCCGCTATGATATTCGCCCATGAAGACATGGATTGCACTGCTGGCGCTTTCGCTCGGGTTTTCAGCGACGGCGCAGACCTATCCCAGCCAGCCGATCAAGATGATCTCGCCGTTCCCGCCGGGGGGCAGCGTCGACATCACCGCGCGGCTGATCGCCGAGCCGCTCGGCGCGCAGCTGGGCACGCGCATCGTCGTCGACACCCGCTCCGGAGCGTCAGGCAATATCGGCATGGAGGCCGCGGCACGCGCCGCGCCGGATGGCTACACGCTGGTGCTAAACACGATTCCGCTGGTCACCAACCAGAGCTTGATCGAAAAGCTGCCCTGGGACCCGGTGCGCGACTTCGCGCCGATCGGCATGGTGGCGACCTCGCCCCACATCCTGGTGGTGCCGAACCGCGTTGCGGCGACGAAGGTCGATGACCTGGTGCGGCTCGCGCGCGCCAGCCCCGGCAAGCTGAGCTATGCCTCGGCTGGCGTCGGCACGACGTTCCACCTCTGCACCGAGATGTTCAAGGACGCGACCGGCACCTTCATCCTGCATATCCCGTATCGCGGCGGCGGCCCGGCCCTCGTTGACACGCTGTCAGGCCAGGTCGACCTGAGCTTTCCGACGCTGGCGGCGGCGCTGCCGCACGTCAAGGCAGGCAGCCTGCGCGCGCTCGCGGTCACCGGCATAGCGCGCTCATCGCTCCTGCCCGACGTGCCGACACTGCGCGAGGCGGGCGTGAAGGATTTCCAGTTCTCGCAATGGCTTGCGCTGCTTGCACCGGCGGGGACGTCGCCTGAGATCGTGGGCCGGCTGAACGTTGCGCTGCGGCAGGTGCTGAATTCCCCGGAAGTACGCGAGAAATTCCAGGCGCAGGCGTTCGAATCCGTGATTACTTCGCCGGAGGAAGCCGGAAAGTTCATCGCCAGCGAGGTGGTGCGCTTCTCGCGCCTCATCAAGACACGA
>JANNXB010000181.1:0-1549 GCA_031409355.1 Betaproteobacteria bacterium
GATGCGCTGGCCGTCGGCCAGGCCGGCGCGGGCGCAGGTCTCGGCGAGCGCGGCTTCTTCGGCCTGCGCCAGTCCCGTGACGCCCTCGGGCCACCAGCAGCTGCTGTACTTGCGGTTCGGTCCGAGCGCCAGGGCGAAGAATTCGGCCGGCACTTCGTAGTGTTGCGCATTCGCAAGGTGGGGAAGCAGCGCCACCTCGCAGGTATCCATGTCGAGCACGAAGTCTTCGCTGCGGCGCGCCGCGGCTTCGCTGTCGCCGGAGGCGATTTCGGCGAGGCGCTGTTCGCAGAGGCGCCGGATGCCGCGGCGCACGACCGTATCCGGAACATAGCCTTGCTCGACCCAATCCACAGCGAGTTGCGTTGCGGCGTTCATGACGTTTTTCCTTTCGATTCCACAGCGGACAACAGCAGGCGCACGCCAGCCTTGATATCGGTACCAAGCGGGATCGCGCCGGCGCCCACCACCGCGTCGCGATGCCGGACCGAGGTCTGGCCGCCGACGAACACCGGGACGCGGGCCTGCGCGACGAGTTCGGGCAGCGCCTGCCGTAACGTGGCAGGCTCAGGGTCCACCGAGCTCGAGACGACGATGGCGCAGCATCCGGCGCGCAAAGCCGTCGGAGCGAGTTCGCTCAGCGGGATGTCGGCGCCCAGCGGAACGCAACGCAGACCCGCATCGTTCGCCGCGAGCGCGAACAGCAGCAGCCCGATCTCATGGTGCTCTCCGGGTGCGCAGGCGAGCAGCAGCTTCGGGCCCGAGAGCGGGCGGCGGTGGTGCAAGCGGGCGCCCAGCTTGTTGCGCAGGTAGACGGCGAAGAAGTGCTCTTCGGCGACCGCGCCTGCCGCGCGCTCCCAGCGGCGTCCGAGTTCCGCGAGCAGTGGCATGAGCAGGTTGCCGGTCACGCGCTCGATCGGATGCAGCGACAGCGCGTCGTCGTAGACCTCGTCCAGCGCCGCATCGTCGAATTGCGCGATGGCGCGCTGCATGCGCTCGAGGTAACGAGACCAGGGGCCCGCCGGGCGCGCCGCGGCGGGCTTTTCCTCGCTGCCGGCCAGCGCGCGCCGCACGTCGCTGATGGGCACGCCCTGCGCGGTGAGCGCGAGCACGCGGTGGATCAGATCGACGTGATCGCGCGTGTAGTAGCGGTGGCCGGTGGGCGTGCGCTGCGGGCGGATCAAGCCATAGCGGCGCTCCCAGGCACGCAGCGTGACCGGCAGTACGCCGGTGAGGGAGGCGACCGTGCGAATGGGGAGGCGGTCCCCGGGGGTACTATTAGGCATATACCAAAGTTATACAAGATTGCCTTTTGCGTCAATATTAAAGTTGTACAGGACATGTACATCCTGCAACCACAGGAATCCGTAGATAATCAGGCACATGCCTGCGGCCTACGTGATCGGCACCAGTTGCACCGCCTTCGGCAAGCTTGCCGAGCGCTCCTTTCAGGACCTCGCGCGCGAGGCCTACCTGGGCGCGCTGGCCGATGCCGGCCTGTCCGATGGAGGCACGATCGAGCAGGCTTGGTTCGGCAATTGCGGCATGGGCG
>JANNXB010000182.1:0-18283 GCA_031409355.1 Betaproteobacteria bacterium
TTTTCGTAGGCCTGGAGGTTCTGGTTGGCGTTGATGAGGATCTCGTCCACCTGCGGCGCGAGGCGCGCGAGGACGGCGGCGACCATCGGCTTGCCGTGCAGCAGCTGCAAACCCTTGTCGACCGTGCCCATGCGCCGCCCCTGGCCGCCCGCAAGTATCAAACCGGTCACTGCACCCGTCACGCCGTTCATGGTGGGATTGTAGTCAGTCGATGACACGAGACAGGGCGACTTTGACGCCACTCGCGCCCGGCGCCACCGGCGCGCTCAGGCCTTCGACATCGCCCTTCTGCGGCGCCGCATTGCCCGACCTGGAGATCCGCGCGACGACCACGACCTTGGCGTGGCTGGAGATCGTGGCGCCGGCCGCCATCGCCATGCTGTCGTCGAGCGTGAAGGCAAAGGGGAGTTTCTCCACCGTGGTGCGCACCACCGCAAGGGGCATCTTCGAGCCGTGCTCGGCACGCGCGAGCACGAACACCGTGTCGCCCGGAGAAACTTTGCCCTTAAGTTTGGGGTCAAGGCTGACAGTACCTTGCAACGCGGTCACTGCCTTTGCCGCAGGTGCGGTTCCGGCAAGCTGGTGCGCCTCGGCGATGCTTTCGGCTACCGTCCGCGCGAACTCGGACTCCGGCGGCGCGAAGGGCAGGATCTGCTCCCAGAAGTTGATCGCGCCGGCGTAATCCCGGGTCTCGAACGCCGCGCGCCCCGCGATCGCCAGGGTCTTGACCAGTTCCACCAGCAATTCGCGGTTCTCCGGCATGAGCTGCAATGCCCGGGCATAGGCCTGCATCGCCGGCCCGTATCGGCCCAGGGATGACTGCGCGCGGGCGAGCAGCGACCAGCCGTCGGCATCCTTTGGATTTTTCTCTATATGCGCCGTCAGGCGCTCGACCAGTGCCGCCAATTGCTTCGGGTCCGACTGCAGGACGGACTCGGCAGTCAATGCGCGCCGGTCGCCGAGCTGCAGATAGCCGAAGACGACCGCGAGCGGCAGCAGCAGGCCGACCGCGAGTGCCGCGGCGGTGGCGGGCCGGTGCGTTGCCGGGGCCGGGGCACCGCCCATGTGCTCCGCGACGATGCGGCGCTCGACTTCGCGGCGGGCGCGCTCGAATTCCTCTTTCGTGATCGCGCCGCGCTGCAACTCCGTCGCCAGCTCATCCAGCTGCTCCCGGTAGATGGCGGCGTTGGCCGCGACGCGCGCGTCGGGCGCCGTGGTGCGCCGGCGCAGGAGCGGCGGCAGCAGGAACAGGAGGGCGGCCACGACCAGCGCCGCGGCAATTGACCAGAACAGCATCATTGCGGCTTGCCGTCTTGCCCCAGAACCCGCTCGACCAGCCGTTTTTCCTCGACAGCGAGCGCGGGTTCCTCCGGCGCGCGACGGCGGCGCCTTAGCGTCGCGACAAGGACCAGCCCCGCCACGGCGAGCAGGGCGAAGGGCCCGATCCAGAGCAGCGCAGTGGTGGCCTTGAACGGCGGCTCGTAGAGCACGAAATCGCCGTAGCGCTGTACCAGGTAGTCGACGATCTGCTTGTCGCTGCGTCCGGCCTTGACCTGCTCGCGCACTTCGCGGCGCAGGTCGCCGGCGAGTTCCGCGTTCGAATCGGCCAGCGACTGGTTCTGGCAAACCAGGCAGCGCAATTTCTCCTCCAGCTGCCGGATACGTTGTTCATTTTCATTTGAACTTCCTGGCAGGGAAAAAAGAACCAGGATGGTAAAGATCAAAATCTTCATTTTTTCAGCGCCATGGCGAGCGGCAGGATTTTCTGCTCGAGGATCGCCTCGGTGACCGGACCTGTCTGCTTGTAGCGGATCACGCCCTCGGCGTCGATCAGGTAGGTCTCGGGCACGCCGTAGACGCCGTAGTCGATGCCGATGCGGCCCTCGGCATCCACCACCGAGAGCTGATAGGGATCGCCGTATTGCTTCAGCCAGCGCTGCGCATCCTCGCCCTTGTCCTTGTAGTTCAGGCCGAGGATCGGCATCAGGCCGCGCTTGGAGAGCGCCATCAGCAAGGGGTGCTCTTCGCGGCAGGACACGCACCACGAGGCCCAGACGTTTAGCAGCCACACCTTGCCGCGCATCTCGCCGGGAACGAAGCGTTTGTCCGGCTGGTGCAGCACCGGCAGTTCGAATGCGGGCGCCGGCCTGCCGACCAGCGGTGAGGGCACTTCGCGTGGGTTGAGCGACAGGCCGGCGGCGAGGAAGCCCACCAGTAGGAGGAAGATGGCCAGCGGCCAGAGAAAACGCTTCATGCCGCGCGCGTCATGCGGTGCTGCTGCGTAACAGGGTCGCCTCTTCGGACGATCGCTGCCGCTGCGCAACCCGGTAGCGCCGGTCGGCGGCGGCGAGCAGGCCGCCCAGCGCCATCAGCAGGCAGCCGCCCCAGATCCAGCCGATGAAGGGTTTGATGTGGATGCGCAGCGTCCATGCGCCGCCGCCCACGTCGTCGCCGAGGGACACGTAGAGGTGCCGGGTCATGCCGTAGTCGATCGATGCTTCGGTCATCGGGTTGCGCTGCACGTGATAGATGCGCTTTTCGGGCGCAAGGCGCGCGACCGGCGCGCCGTCCTGCGTCACCGTGACGGCGGCGCGGACTGCCGCATAGTTCGGGCCCTCGGCCTCCTTCACGCCATCAAAACGAAATGCATAACCGCCGAGCGTGACGCTCTCGCCGGGCGCCATGCGCAGGTCGCGCTCGGATTCATAGCTCTTCACCAGGGTGACGGCCAGCACAAACACGCCGACACCCGCGTGGGCGAGCAGCATGCCGAGAAACGCGCTGGTCAGTCTGGTTTTCAATCTGTATCGCACGACCAATGCGCTCAGTGCGCCGGCGATGATCCAGAATCCCAGCAACAGGCCGACGCTGGTGAGCAGGGCCCAGCGGCCGAAAGCGAGCGGCAGGAGCAGCGCGCCCAGCAGCGCCGCGAGCGCCGCCCAGCGCAGGCGCCGCGCGAGCTGCGCGCCGTCGCCCTGACGCCAGGCCAGCAGTGGACCGATGCCGGCCAGCAGCACCGCGGGCGCCATCAGCGGCGCGAACACCGATTCGAAGTAGGGCGGCCCGACCGAGATCTTGCCCAGGCCCAGCGCGTCGAGGAACAGCGGATACAGCGTGCCGAGCAGCACCGCGGCGCAGGCCACCAGCAGCAGCACGCTGTTGGCCATCAACATGGATTCGCGCGACAGCAGCTCGAAGCGCGCGCCCGGCGCCACCTTGTTCACGCGCCAGGCGTAGAGCGCGAGCGAGCCGCCGATCACCAGCGCGAGGAAGCCGAGGAGGAAGATGCCGCGCTTGGGATCCGTGGCGAACGTGTGCACCGAGGTGAGCACCCCGGAGCGCACCAGGAACGCGCCGAGCAGGCTCAACGAGAAGGCGAGGATCGCGAGCAGCACGGTCCAGGCCTTGAACGCGCCGCGCTTCTCGGTCACCGCCAGCGAATGGATCAGCGCGGTGCCGACCAGCCAGGGCATGAACGAGGCGTTCTCCACCGGATCCCAGAACCACCAGCCACCCCAACCGAGTTCGTAGTAGGCCCAGAAGCTGCCGAGCGTGATGCCCAGCGTGAGGAAGATCCACGCCGCGGTGGTCCAGGGCCGCGACCAGCGCGCCCAAGTCGCATCCAGCCGCCCGTCGAGCAGCGCGGCTATGGCAAACGCAAAGGCGACCGAAAAGCCGACGTAGCCCATGTAGAGCATGGGCGGGTGGAAGATCATTCCAATATCCTGCAGCAGCGGGTTGAGGTCGCGTCCGTCCAGCGCGGCCGGCAGCAGCCGTTCGAAGGGGTTGGAGGTGAACAGCATGAAGGACAGGAAGCCGACGCTGATCAGGCCCATCACGCCGAGGATGCGCGCCACCATGTCATCAGGCAGGCTGCGGCTGAAGACCGAGACCGCCAGCATCCATACTGACAACATCAGCATCCAGAGCAGGAGCGACCCCTCATGGCTGCCCCAGGTCGCGGCGATCCGGTAGGCGATGGGCAGTCGCGAGTTGGAATTGCTCGCGACGTTGAGCACCGAGAAATCGTTGCTGTAGAACGACCAGGCGAGGCAGCCGAAGGCGAATGCGACGAACACGAACTGGCCCTGCGCCGCGGGCCGCGCGACGGCGATGAAACCGGGAATGCGCCGCGCCGCGCCGGTCAGTGACAGCGCGGCCTGCGCCAGTGCGATGGCGAGCGCGACGATGAGGGCGAAGTTGCCGATTTCCGGAATCATCGGGTAACCTCTGGCGAAATGACGCTCTTGGCCGCCCGGTCCGCTTGCGCTTTCGAGAGCGCGTGCGCCGCTTCGGGCGGCATGTAGTTCTCATCGTGCTTGGCGAGCACTTCGCTGGCGACGAAAGCGCCATCCGGCCCGAGCTTGCCCTGCGCCACCACGCCCTTGCCCTCCTTGAAGAGGTCGGGAAGAAGGCCGCTGTAGACCACCGGAATGCTCTTCGCGGTGTCGGTGACGATGAAATCCACGGTGAGGCCGTCGGCGCGGCGCTTCAGGCTGCCTTTCTCGACCATGCCGCCGACGCGGAAGGTCCGGTCCACCGGCGCTTCCTTCGCCGCGACCTGCGTCGGGCTGAAGAAGAACACCACGTTGCCTTGGAACGCGTTCAGCACCAGCGCCGTGGCGATGGCGATCAGTGTTACGCCCGCGGCGATGGCGATCATGCGTTGATGCCTGGGCTTCATTTTTTTAATGTCCAGATTTCAATGGCAATGCACAACGCAGCCACAACATAAGATCCCCAGACATAGAAACCATATCCACCCATCGCAAAAAATTCACTCATGCCGCCGTTCTTTGCAGGCGAACCCACTCCGCGTCGCGCTCACGCTCGAGGATGATGCGGCGAACGCGCGCGAGCGTGGTGGCGATGCTGTACATCCACGCCGCGAGCGCCATCAGCAGCATGCCGGTGAGCATGGTCGCGGCCATCGAGGGCGCGCGCGTCAGGCTAACCGAGGCGCCCTGGTGCAGCGTATTCCACCATTGCACCGAGAAGTAGATGATCGGGATGTTGACCACGCCCACCAGCGCGAGGATCGCGCCGGCGCGATCCGCGCGCGCAGGGTCCTGGATCGCTGCCTTGAGCGAGATGAAGCCGAGGTAGAGGAAGAGCAGCACCAGTTCCGAAGTCAGGCGCGCGTCCCAGACCCAGTAGGTGCCCCAGGTCGGCTTGCCCCAGAGGGCGCCGGTCCACAGCGCGAGGAACGTGAACATCGCGCCGGTGGGCGCGAGTGCTGACGCCATCATGCCCGAGAGCCGCGTGTTCAGCGCCAGTCCCAGGCCCGCCCAGCCGGCCATCACCAGGTAGATGAACATCGACATCCAGGCCGCCGGCACGTGGATGAAGATGATGCGGTACGCCTCGCCCTGCGTTGCATCGGTCGGGGCGACGAAAAAGGCGACGTAAAGGCCGGCGAGCGTGAGCACGCCTGCTAAGACAGAGAACCAAGGGATCAGTTTCCCGGCGAGCGGAAAAAAAGCCTGCGGAGCGGCGAGCCGGAAAAGGTCGAATGTCATTAAACGGGTTTTGCTAATCCAGAGCAACTCGGAGGGCCGCGCACGCAGCCCAGGGGCCGATGAGCGAGGATACCGCAAGAAACGCGCCGAGCAGGGACAGGTGCGCCGAGGGACTGATCCCGATCAACACGGAGGTGACGGCGCCAGCGCCGAATACCAGCACCGGAACGAACAGCGGCAGCACCAGCAGGCCGAGCAGCGCGCCGCCGCCGCGCACGCCCAGCGTCAGCGCGGCGCCCGCGGCACCGAGCAGGCTAAGCACCGGCGTGCCGATGAGCAGCGACGCGAGCAGTATGGCCAGCGCGTCCATGGGCAGGCCGTACTGCAGGCCGATGAGCGGGGCTACAAGCGCGAGGGGCAGGCCGGTCAGCAGCCAGTGCGCGGCGGTCTTCGCCAGCACGATTGCCGCCAGTGGCTGGGGCGAGACCAGCATCTGCTCCAGCGTGCCGTCGGCGTAGTCCGCCGCGAACAGGCGCGGCAGGGAGAGCACGGCGGCAAGCAGCGCTCCGATCCACACCACGCCCGCTGCCATCGCGCGCAGCTGGTTCGGCTCCGGCCCGACGCCGAGCGGAAACAGGCTGGCCACGACCACGAAGAAGACGAGCACGTTCAGCGCGTCGCCCTTGCGGCGAAGCGCGACATGCAAGTCGCGCTGCAGGACGACGAAAAAGGCTCCTGCCATCGGCATCAACCCTGCAACTCGATCGCCAGCATTGTTTGCGCGGCGATGTCGACGTCCTGGTGGGACGTCAGCACAAGCAGCCCGCCGCGCGCCAGGTGGCCGGCGCATAGCTGGCTCACTACCGCGATACCCGCCGCATCCAGCGCAGCGAACGGCTCATCGAGGAGCCAGAGCGGCACCGGCGCCGAAAGCGCCAGGCGGGCAAGGGCGGCACGCCTGCGCTGCCCCTGCGACAGTACCCGGGCAGGAAGCGCTGCGAGCCGGGCGATGCCGAGGCATTCGAGCGCTTGCTCGCACTGGGCCCCTGACGGTGCAAATCCGCCGATCCGCAGTGCGTAGACCAGGTTTTCGGCAACCGTGAGATCGTCCTTCACTCCAGGCGCATGTCCCAGGAAAAGCATTTCCCGGCGATAGTCTTCGTCGATCGCGCTGCCGCGCCAGCGCACGGCGCCTGCCGACGGGCGCGTCAGCCCCGCCAGCGTGCGCAGCAGCGTGGTCTTGCCGCTGCCGTTGGCGCCGCGCACGCGCAGCAGGCAGCCGGGCGGGAGCGAGAAGGAGATTCCGGAAAAAAGGTGCGTCCCGCCGCGTTCGCAGGCGAGCGCCTGTATCTCAAGCATGCCGCTGATTTTACTTGTGAAACCGCCAATGCCTGCAGCCCGCGAAAGGAGTATCGTGCTGGCAATGAAGAATCGCTGGCTCGTCCCCTTTCTCAACCTGGGGCACCTGCTGGACCACCTCGCGATGCTGGTCTTCCCGACGGCCGTGGTCGCGATCGCGCGCGAGTGGAACCAGCCCTATGCCGATTTGCTGCCGCTGGCGCTCGGCAGCTTCATCGCTTTTGGGGTCTTCGCGATTCCGGCCGGTTGGCTGGCCGACCACTGGAGCCGCTACAAGGTGATGGCGCTGTTCTATTTCGGCGTCGGCGCGTCCCTGCTCGTCACCGGCTTCGCGCAGTCCTCCTGGCAGATCGCCGCCGGGCTGATCGTCGTGGGCGCCTTCGCCGCCATCTATCACCCGGTGGGCATCGCGATGCTGGTCGCTTCGCCGGAGAAGATGGGCAGCCTGCTCGGCTGGAACGGGCTGTGGGGCAACCTGGGCCTCGCTTCGGCGGCGCTGCTCACCGGCGCCCTGGTCGACTCGATCGGCTGGCGCGCCGCGTTCTTCGTGCCGGGCGTGATCTGCGTGCTGGCGGGCGCGGCGTTCCTCGTGCTGGTCAAGGATCCGGGCAAGGTGAAGAAGACCTCGAAGTCCATCGGCCTGCACGTCGATGCCCGCATGATGTCGCGCATCATGGCGGTCATGCTGATCGCGACCGCCTGCGGCGGCATCATCTTCAACTCCACCACCATCTCGATGCCGAAGGTGTTCGACGAACGCCTCTCGGCTCTGACGCAGACCAGTTTCGGCATCGGCGCGCTGGTCGCGATGGTCTACACCATGGCCGCCTTCGCCCAGGTGGTGATGGGCGCCTTGATCGACCGGATGGAGTTGCGCCGCCTGATGATCGGCGTGGGCCTGGTGCAGATCCCGATGCTGTGGCTCGCCGCCAACCTGCAGGGCTGGGCCATGCTCGTGGTGGCGCTGCTGATGATGCTCGCGGTGTTCGGCCAGATTCCGCTGAACGACGCCATTGTCGGCAGGTACGTCGCCGACGAATTCCGGGCGAGGGTGCTGGGCGTGCGCTACGTGGTGTCGCTGGGCGTCGCCGCCGTGGCGGTTCCGCTGATCTCGACCCTGCACCGCACCGAGGGCGGCTTCGCCAACGTGTTCCTGGTGCTCGCGGCGCTCGCGAGCGGCGTCATGCTGGCGTCGTTTTTCTTCCCGTCGCGCGCCGAACTGACCGCCAACAGGGAAAAGCTCGCCAGCCAGCCGGTGTGAGCCGTTGGATGGCATGTGATATCATGTTCCGTCATCATTCATCAAACGGCCTATGCGAACGATTATTGACCTTCCTGACCGGCAGCTCGAAGCGCTCGGGAATATTGCAAAGCGCCGCAAGCTCTCGCGCGCCGAACTGATCCGGCAGGCTGTGGACCGCTACCTCGCGGAGCATTCGCCCGAGCTTGGGGCGGCGTTCGGCCTGTGGAAGCGCGCCGGCGCGCGCGAGGACGGTCTCGCCTATCAGAAGCGGCTGCGCCGGGAGTGGGGCCGTTGAGGGCGTTGTTCGACACCAACATCCTCATCGATTACCTGAACGGCGTTGACGCCGCGAAGACTGAGTTGGCGCGTTACGAGCGGCCGGCGATCAGCGTTATCTCCTGGATCGAAGTGCTCGCCGGGACGAAACCGGACGTGGAGGCGGAAACCCGAAAATTTCTCGCGATTTTCGAGCGGATCGAACTGAGCGAGGCGATAGCCGATCGGGCGGTGGATTTGAGGCGTTCGGCGAAGTTCCGGGTGCCGGACGCGATCATTCTGGCGACGGCACGAGTCGAAAATCTGGTACTCGTCACGCGCAACACCAAGGATTTCCCGGCGGATCAGCCCGGAATACGTCTGCCGTATACGCTTTAACTAGGCCGCGCCGCTCTCGGGCGGCTGCTCGTTGGTGACCAGCCAGTAGTTGATGATTTCGCTGAGCACCCGCAGGTAGGTGGGGAAATTCATCGGCCGTACCACGAAACTGTTGGCGCCCAGGCGGTAGCTCTCGGCGACATCGCTCGGCACCCGCGAAGAGGTAAGCATCACCACGGGCAGGTAGCGTGTCGCGGGGTTGGCGCGCAGCTGGCGCAAAACCTCCAGTCCGCCCAGCTTCGGCAGTTTCAGGTCGAGGATCACGAGGCGCGGCAGGCGGTACACTTTCGGCGAGAGCAGCATCGCGAGCGCGCGCTCGCCGTCGCCGGCGATGTCCACGCGCACGCTGTCCTTGGCGATCTCGCGCAACGCGCGCAGCGTCAGCTCGACGTAGCTCGGGTTGTCCTCGACCAGCAGGATCTCGACGCCTTCGCCTTCCACGGCGGCGGCTTCTTGTTGTTCTTCCTTCCGCATCGTCACATGTTAAGCCCGTGGCCTCCCGGGGCACAGAGCGAATCGAGCAATGGCCGTGTAGGGAGATTCCCTACATCCGCCTTGCACTTAACTGACGGGGCGGGTGTAGCGGAATTACCTACACGACCGTGGCCGGTTGTGCCTACGCCGCGCTGGCTTGCAGGCGCATTGGACAATGGGTCGCATGCCGCGAGAATGGCGGTCGCGGCGGCAATGTTTGCGCGCCGGACGAACTTCGAGAACTCCAGAACTCCATATGGCCGGCATATCGAACAGGCAAGGCGCGCAGCCGGCAGCGGCCGCGCAGGACGGCGGCGTCCCCATCGATCACTCGGTGCTCGAGAAGCTGCTTTGCGATGACCGGGAGGCGGTCGGGGTAGTATTGCGGCAGTTCTGCGCCTCGTACCCCGGAGACGCGGACGCGCTGGGAGTCGCGCTCTCCAGGAATGACAGCAAGAGCGTTCTGCGCTGGGCCCACCGGTTGAAGGGCGCCTGCCAGATGGTCGGCGCGGCGCCGCTCGCGGATGCCTGCGAGCGTGCCGAGGTCGCGGTGCGGGCGGGAGACTCCAGGTCGATGGCAGCCGCGGTTTCGGAAATCGACCGCGAGACGGCACGCATTACGACGCATCTTGAAGCGTGGTTGAAGTCCGGCAGCTGATTACTGAACGATCGGAAGATGGAATCCATTGCCACGGTCCTGTACCTGCGTTTGCGCAACGTGCTTGCGATCTGCAATGGCATGGCGCCCGAAAGCGCCGCCGCGCTGGTGAGCCAGCTGCGCAGCATTCTCGAAGGCCCGGTCGCCAAGCAGAACGGCATCGTTGCGATGGTGCGCCACGATTCGATCCTTGCGGTGTTCTCGAATGACGAGGCGGTCCCGCCGGACCACGCGCGGCGCGCGCTGCATGCCGCGGTGCTGGCGGTCTACGAAACCATGGAAATGAGCAAGCAGCTGGCGTTGCGCGCGGACACCGCGGGCGCGGTGCCGCTCGCGCTTGCCGTCGGCGTGCACCTGGGCCCCGTCGAAGTCGGCATGGGAAGGCAGGGAAGCACCAGCGGCCCGATCCGCGTCACCGGCGAGGCGGTCGAGATCGCGCGCACGCTGGAAAGTGCCGCCGCCGACGTGCGCTGGAGCATCGTCGCCTCAGGCGCGGTACGCCGCGCCGCGGGGGGGCGCATCGAGTCGGGGCGCATCGGTTCTGTCGGGCTACCCGACGGCGGCTTCATGGACGTGGTCGAGATCACGGGGCTTGCGCCGATGCGGACTTCGCGAACCCCGGCCGAGGTCTACCAGGTGGTGCGCGACGCGGTGAGCCTGAACCAGAGCCTCTACGAGCGACCGCAGGACATCCTAAGCGCGGCGCGCAGCACCACGCGCGCGGCCGCGTCGCAGTTCACGATCGAGGGTTTCCGCATCCTGCGCAAGATCGGCGCCGGCGGCATGGCCGAAATCTACCTCGCGGAGACCGACAAGACGGACGAGCTGCAGGTGCTGAAAGTAATGCGCATGGGAGATTCCGGGCAGGGTGACACCCTGCAGCGCTTCATGCAGGAATTCGCCCTGCTCGCGCAGGTCAAGCATCCCAACATCGCGAAGATCCATCGTCAGGACTTTGCCGCGGGCTATGCCTACATTGCGATGGAACACCTGTCGCGCGGCGACCTGCGCGCGCGCATCGCCGAAGGCGTGAGCCGGCAGGAGGCGATCTCGTACGTCCGGCAGACCGCCGCGGCGCTGGGCGCGATCCACGGCGTCGGCATCGTGCACCGCGACCTCAAACCCGACAATCTCATGCTGCGTGCGGACGGCAGCCTCGCGCTGACGGATTTCGGCATCGCCAAGCACGTTGCGATCCTGATCACCGAGACCGCGCACGACGAGGTGGTCGGCACGCCCTACTACCTCAGCCCGGAACAGGCGATGGGGCAACCGGTGGACCAGCGCTGCGACCTGTACAGTCTGGGCATCGTGTTCTACGAGCTGCTGACCGGGACCAAGCCGTACCGCGCCAGCAACGTGGAGGAGCTGCTGAACCTGCACGTCAACGGCCCGGTGCCCTTGCTCAAGCCGCCGTTCGACCACCTGCAGCCGGTGCTCGACGGGCTGATGGCGAAGGACCGCGAGCAGCGCTATCCGAGCGCGCAGGCGTTCCTCGACGACCTCGCGCTGCTACAACCCTGATCGCGAGCGCGCATGGCTGACCGCAGGAAAATCCTTCTTATCGACGACGACGAGAGCATCCTGCTTGCGGCGTCGCGCGTGCTCACGGTGTCTGGATTCGAAGTGGTCTCGGCGCCGGGCGGCGTGCCGGGGCTGGAGATGACCCGCTCGGTGCGGCCCGATGCCGTGGTCTGCGACGTCAACATGCCGGACATGGACGGCTTCGAGGTCCTGCAGCGCGTGCGCGCCGACCCGGATACGGTTTCCCTGCCTTTCATCCTGCTCACCTCGGCGGATGAGCGCGAGAACGTGCGCAAGGCGATGCAGATGGGGGCCGACGATTTCATCTCCAAGCCGTTCAAGCGGCAGGAGCTGATCGACGCGGTCAACCAGGTGTTCGAGAAGCGGGCGCGGCTGACGGCAATCTTCTCCAGCCACGTGCTGTCGCAGACGGGCGAGCTGCGCGACCGCTACAAGGGCCGCGCGGAGCGCGACCAGCTCAGGCAGCCCGACGAATCCGCGTTCAGGAACCAGACCGGCCGCCTGATGATGCAGACGGTGCTGTTCACCGACATCCGTTCGTTCACCCGCATCTCCGAGCGCCTGCCGGCGACTGCGGTGGCGGAGTTCCTCACCGCCTACTTGCGTGAAGCCTGCCAGCCGGTGCTGGCCAACGGCGGGCGCGTGATGAAATTCATAGGCGACGGCATGATGGCGGTGTTCGGCTACGACTCACCGAACGAAGTCCAGGCGCACGCGGCCGCCGGCCTGCGCGCCGCGCTCGGCATCCTCAAGGTGGCGCGCGAGTTCCGCGGCTGGCTGAATTCACGCTACGAGATGGCCGAGTTGCCGGAGTTCAACGTCGGCGTCGGCGTGCACACGGGCGAGGTGATGTTCTTCCGCCTCGCGGTGGGTGGCGTGGGCGACCTCACGCCCGTGGGCGACACGGTCAACGTCGCCTCGCGGCTCGAAGCGAAATGCAAGGAACTGCGCTGGCCGATCGTCGCGAGCAATACCACGATCGAAGCCGCGGGCCCGGGGTTCGTGATCGCCGAGACGCGCGAAGTGGAGGTGCTGGGCCGCGAGGCGCGAATATTGGTCGGCCGCGTCATCGCTTCGGATACGGGGCAAGAGCAGGCGCGCGGGCCGGATCCCGACATGACGCTGCCCGCCGGCGCGGGCGCGGTCCTGGTCGAGAACGCGCGCGCGACCGCCGAGGCGACCAAGGCGGCGCTCGACCAGGACCTGCACCTGATCGGCGACATGACCACGGCGCGCATCGCCGCGCCCGCCGGGGAGGAACTGCGCATCCGCGGCTACAAGGTGCTCGAAAAGATCGGCGAAGGCGGCATGTCCTTGGTATTCCTCGCCGACGACGAGGTGCACGGGCGCAAGGCGGTGCTGAAAATCCTCAAGGTGCGCCGCAAGGAGGACGAGGAGCTGTGGCAGCGTTTTTTCCAGGAATGCGCCATCCTCTCCGCGATCGACCACGAGCACGTGGTGCGCATCTACGACCAGGGCTTCGGCGACGAGATGGCCTATATCGCGATGGAACATCTGGGCGGCGGCAGCCTGCGCGAAGTCATCGACCGGGGCTTGTCGCGGCGCCAGTCGCTTTCGCTGCTGTCGCAGGCGGCCGGCGGCCTGGCCGCGATCCACTCGCGCGGCATCGTGCATCGCGACATCAAGCCCGCCAACCTGATGCTGCGCACCGAGGGCGTGCTGGTGCTGACCGATTTCGGCGTCGCCAAGCGCACCGAGTACGCCAGCGGACACACTATCCAGGGCGAAGTGCTCGGCACGCCGCACTACCTATCGCCCGAGCAGGCGCAGGCCGGGGAAGTGGGCCCGAGCGCCGACCTGTACAGCCTTGGCGTGATCTTCTACGAAATGCTCACCGGCAAGCTGGTATTCACCGGCGAGACGATCCTCGAGATCCTGTCGCAGCACATCATCGCGCCGATTCCCAGGTTGCCGGTCGAGCTGGAGGACTACCAGTCGTTGATCGACGGCCTGCTCGCCAAGCGCCCCAAGGACCGTTTTCCCGACGCCGACGCTTTGCTCGCCGAGATCGACCGGATCTGGACCAGCCAGTCGATCCAGATGAAGCTGGGCGTGCCGTCGTCATGATTCGTCTGCTCCCGCGCGGCACGGTTGCTTGCGCGTACGCTGCTGGGGCGGGCTGCGCCTTGCCTACAGAGTCTAGTCCACGAGGCCGTGGCGCTGCGCGTAGCGCGCGAGTTCCGCGTTGCTCTTCAGGCCCAGCTTGTCGAGGATGCGCGCGCGGTAGACGCTGACGGTTTTCGGGCTTAGGGCGAGATCGTCCGCGATGTCCGCCGGTTTGCGTCCCGCCGCGATCAGCCGCAAGGTCTGTAACTCCCGATCGGACAGCGATTCGTGCGCGGGGGCGTCGGCGTCCTTGCGGCCGACGCTGTCGGCGAGCAGCGAGGCCAGCTCCCGGCTGATGTAGCGTCGGCCCTTGGCGATTTCGCGCACGGCCTCGACCAGGTGCTCGAGCGAGATCGACTTGGTCAGATAGCCCGCGGCGCCGGCGCGCAGCGCGCGCAATCCGTACTGGTCCTCGGGGTGGGTGCTGATGATCAGCACCTTGAGCGCGGGATGGATTTCGCGCAGCGATTTCAGGATTTCTATGCCGTTCTTGCCCGGCAGCGAGACGTCGAGCAGCATCACGTCGAACTTGGTGTCGCGCAGGTGGGCGAGTATGCCGTTGTAGTCCTCGGCTTCGCCAAGCACGGACATGTCCTCGTGCCGCGCGAGTATCTGGCGCAGGCCGGTGCGTACCAGCGGATGATCGTCGGCGATCAGGATGCGGATCATGCCGCGGTCACGCCTTCGCTGCCCGCCGCTGCCGCTATCGGCACCGCGGCCATCACGGTGGTGCCCTTGCCCGGCTGGCTTGAAAATTCGACCCAGCCGCCGTGCACACGCGCCCGCTCCGTCATGCCGCGCAGTCCGAACGCGTCGGGGCGGGCCGTCTGCTTTTCCGGCAGGCCCTTGCCGTTGTCGCGAATTTCCAGGGTGACCTCTGCGCCGTCCGCGAACAGCTGGATATCCACTTCGGTGGCGCCGGCGTGCTTGGCGATATTGGTGAGCGCTTCCTGCAGGATGCGGAACAGCGCGGTGGTCTGCGCCCGGCCGGGGTCGCATTCCTCGACGTTGCTCGAGACCTTGCAGTGGACGCCAGTGTGTTTTTCGAACTCGCGCGCCTGCCAGCGCGCGGTCTCGACGATGCCCGAATCGAGAACCGGCGGGCGCAGCGCAAGGGCGATGCGCCGCGCGCTCTGCGCCGCGGCGTCGACCAGTTCGGTGCACTGGCGCATGGCCGCGGCCACTTCCTCGTCCGGCCCGCAGCGCCCGGCAAGGTTGGCGATCGATATCTTGAGCGCGGTGAGCAGGCTGCCGCTCTCGTCGTGCAGCTCCCGCGCGAAGCGCTCGCGCTCTTCCTCGATTTCCGCCTCGTGGTGGACGGTCACGGCGCGCAGCGTTTCCTGTGATTCGATCAATTTCTGCTCCGCACGCTTGCGCGCGGTGGCATCGATGATCACGCCCTCCCAGATCAGCATTCCCTTGTCGGCCGCGTAGGGCCGGGGCGTGGCGCACAGCTCCACCCAGGGCGGCTCGCTGCCAGGAGGCGATTTTAGGCGGCCTTCCCAGCGGATCGTTTCGCCGTGTTGCGCTCCGGCGGCCACCGCCTGTTCCAGGCTGGCGCGGTCCGCGGCGCCGATGAACGTGAAGAAGACCTCCGGCGTGTCGCCGAGCGCGTCGGCCGAAACGCCCATCAGCCGTTCGGCGCCGGCACTGAAGAATCCGGACGTAAAGCGGCGGCGGCGCTGGTCGTAGCGCAACTGGAACACGACGCCGGGAAAATTTGACGCCACCGCCTGCAGCCGATCCTCGCTTTCCTGCTGCAGGCGCTTCGCCTTGCGCCGCTTGCGGCGCGATTCGGCCGCCTGGATGCTGCGCTCCACCGCGGGCATCAGCCGCAGCAGATTGCTTTTCATGACGTAGTCGTCGGCGCCGGCCTGCATCGCCTGCACCGCGACCTCTTCGCCGATCGTCCCCGAGACGATGATGAAGGGCAGGTCCTTGCCTGAGCGCCGCAGCGTTTCGAGGGCGCCGGTGGCGCCGAAGCGCGGCAGCTTGTTGTCGGAAATCACCGCATCCCAGTCGGCCTCGGCGAGCGCCGCGGCCATGCTTTGCTCATCCTCCACGCGGCGCGAAATCACGGGCCGGCCCGAACCGCCCAGCACCTCGAGGAGGTACTCGTAGTCGGACGGCGAGTCTTCGACCGCAAGGATGCGAAGCGTCCCTGGCGCCGCTGCCGGCGCCGGCGGCACATCACCGTGCATCTGGCCGTCGCGCTGCAATCCCGCTTCGTTCATGCGCAGCTTCCTCCCGTCATTCCCGCGATGCTGTGGAAGATTCTATCTCTTGCCAATGCATCGCGATCACCGAAATGTTGTCGCAATGCGCGCGAGCGCCGGGTCCCGGCCGATCAGGCCGATCAGGATCTGGCGCTGGGTCAGCGGCCCCCGCAGGCCGTCCGAGCACAACAGCAGGACATCGTCGTTTTCCAAGGCCATGTCTGGGCGGCGACTTCGCCGTGGGCGTGGCCGCCCATGCCCTCGGCCACGGCGAGCAGCAGCGCGCCGTCGCGCTGCCAGCAGCCGAGGCGATCCTCGTTGTAGGGGCGCTTGCCCGGGCGCGTGTCCTGAAAGAGGGAATACTTCAATTGCCTACGCCCGGAGCCGCTCCCAGGCCCGCCGGGTGCGCTGCTCGCGCGCGCTGGCGGCGACTTTCAGGAGTTCCCGGTCGCGCCACCAGCGCAAAGCGGCCGGATCCGTGGCCGTACGCTTCCAGAATTCGTCCGTTTCGCCGACCAGGCCGGCGCCGATCGTCAGCGCGCCGGCGAGCGCGATGTGCGTCTCGGGATTGGACGGTGGCATGTCCGAGAGCTTTCCGAGCGAGGCAAGGAGCGCTGACAGGCGCTCCAGCCAGTGCTCCGGCCACGACAGCCGCTGGCCTTCGCGCATCAGGTAGGAGAGCACCGCCGCCTGGACGTGAACGTCCTCGATCGTGCGAAACGGCTTCACGAACTGCTCGTAGCCGTCGCCCGGCAGAACTGCCGATTCATCCAGCTTCAGATCCGTGAATTCAAGCTGCGCGTGGGACACTTCCGGTACGAATTTCGTCGCCGGCATTTTTTCTATCTTCAACCCTTGAGCGCTTGAATCCACCCGCGCGATCCGAATGCTCGCCCTGTCCCTGGAGGCGGCTTCGTCGCGCGCAGCGACGAAGAAAAGCGCGCTTTCCGGTCCCAGTGTCGTCCACCGCTTGGAGCCTTCGAGCTTCCATTCGTCGCCGGACTTCGTCAACGAGCTCCTGATGGCTTTCGGGCTGTTGCCATCTGCTTCCGTCACGCAAAGCGCGCAGATCCGATCGCCGGGCGCGTCCGGAAACATTGCGCGCAGCGCCGCCTGGTAGCCGGAGGCAAAGGCCCAGCCGACGCGGTCGGCGACAAAGCCGCCGATGATCGCCTGGTGGATCGGGTCGGCATGCTCCGCTGCGATGGCGCGGTGCCGCGGCCACCATTGCGCCACGCTTTCGCAGGGCGAAGCGGCTGCCTGGGATGCGGAAAGCTGCGGCAGCATTCAGGCAACAGCGGTGGGCTGGGGCGCCGTCAGCTTCAACCGGTGCTTGCCGGTGAACGCCAGGTAGTGGCGCCCGCTGGCCCGGCCGATCATGGTGAGGCCGACCTGATGCGCGATGTCGTGGCCCATCTTGGTCAGGCCGGAGCGCGAGACGAGGAACGGGATGCGCATCTGCGCGCATTTGATGACCATCTCCGAGGTCAGCCGTCCGGTCGTATAGAAAACCTTGTCCGAACCGTCGATGGCATCCAGCCACATGAAGCCCGCGATCGCATCGACCGCGTTGTGGCGGCCGACATCCTCGACGAACATTAGGATTCCGCCATCGAGCGTGGCCAGCGCGCAGCCATGCACCGCGCCGGCCTGCTTGTAGATGGTCTCGTACTTGCGCACCTTCTCGACGAGTGTGAACAGGTCCGCGTCGGCGAGCGAAACGTCGTCGCGCAGCTTGATGCTGCCGATCTCCTCCATCAGGTCGCCGTAAACCGTGCCCTGGCCGCAGCCGGTGGTCACGGTTTTCTTTTGCAGTTTCTCCTCAATGCTTTTCAAAACCCCGTTCGAAGTCACCGCAACGGAATCCGTTTCCCAGTCCACCTGCACCGCTTCGATATCCTCGATCCCCGCCACCAGGCGCTGGTTGCGCAGGAAACCGATCGCCAGCGCCTCCGGCGCGTGGCCGAGCGTCATTAGGGTGACGAGTTCGCGCTTGTCGAGATACAGCGTCAACGGGTGCTCGCCCGCGATGGACGTGGGCACCATCTCGCCGCGTTCATTGAACGCTTCCACCTCGTAGGTCGCGGGGCGGGCGGCGTCGGTGAGCCGGGGGCGGTGAGGCTTAGCCACCGATGTAGGACATTTCCACTTTGCGAACCTTTGCCGTCTCGGCGGTGCGCACCTCCGAATAGCGATCGTCTCGAGCGCGCCAGACCGCGGCAATCGAATCGCGGATCGCGTCGTCGTCGGCGCCGCCGCGCAGCAACGCCTTCAGGTCGTGTCCCTGCTGGGCGAAGAGGCAGGTGAAGAGCGAGCCTTCGGTCGACAGGCGCATGCGGTTGCAGTCGCGGCAGAAAGCTTGCGTCACCGACGAGATGACGCCGATTTCACCCGCGCCATCCTGGTAGCGCCAGCGCTCGGCGACTTCGCCGGTGTAGTTGGGATCCACCGGTTCGAGCGGAAATGCCTCGGATATCCGGCGCACCACCTCCGCTGAGGGAATGACGTCATCCATGCGCCAGCCGTTGGTGCTGCCGACGTCCATGAA
>JANNXB010000183.1:0-8558 GCA_031409355.1 Betaproteobacteria bacterium
GTGGCAGATGCATAGCCGTTCTTCATAATGATCAGCACGCCATCGCCCTTGTTCATGAGGTTCGAGGCGACGCCCGAGAGCAGGCCGTTGTGCCAGAAGCCGCCGTCGCCCATCACGGCCACCGGCCGGCGCGCGGACATCGGCGTGACGCCGGCCGCGCTCGCCAGGCTCATGCCGTAGCCGAGCAGGGTGTTGCCTTGCGAAAAGGGTTCGAAGGAAGCGAAGGCATGGCAGCCGACATCCATGGAGACGTGCGGCCGGCCGATGTCCTGCGCCACCAGTTTCATCGCCGAAAATACCGGGCGCTCGGGACAGCCGACGCAGAAGGTTGGCGGGCGCTGGGGCATCGCACCGAGCAACTGCGCGGCCTTCTCCTTGGACGTTCGTATCGAGTTCAACCAAAGTGAACCCGAAGTACAGTCCAGTCGAGGAGCATGCTCCGCAAGGAAGCGCGCGAGGCCCTGCACCATGAGTTCGGTGTTGTAGTCCCCCGCCATGTGCAGCAGGTCTTTGCCGTGCAGTTTCGTCTGCAGATCGGCGCGCCGCAGGTGCATGGCGATTTCCTGTTCGATGAACTCCGGCTGGCCTTCTTCGATGATGAGTATTGCGGTCTTTGTTTTCGAAAAAAAAGATATTTCATCAGGCACGAGCGGATAGACGACATTCAATACGTAAATCGGGATCCGGCTCGCGCCGAAATCGTCGGCAAGACCCAGCAGCTTCAGCGCGCGCATCAGGCCGTTGTAAAGCCCGCCCTGCACCACGATGCCCACGTCGCTCACTTCGCCCTGGAAGATCTCGTTCAGCTTGTGCTCGACGATGTACTTGCGCGCCGCCGGCAGGCGCACGTCGTTCTTCAGCTTTTCCTGGCGGAAGATGGCCGGCGGGTGCGCGAGCCGGTCGTAGATGAATTCCTTGGGCGGGCCTTCGAGCATGTGCCGCATCGAAACGGCCGGTGCGACGTTGTTTTTTGCGACAAAACTCCCGTGCACGTGGCAGGCCCGGATGCGCAGTTCCATCATCACGGGGGTGTTGGAAGTTTCAGACAGCGCGAAGCCGTGCTCCACCATGTCGACGATGGTGGTCAGGTTGGGCCGCGGGTCGAGCAGCCACATGAGCGATTTCATGGCGAAGGAGTGGCTGCGCTCCTGCGCCACCACGCCGCCTTCGCCGTAATCCTCGCCCAGCACGATGAGCGTGCCGCCCATGACGCCGGCGCTTGCCAGGTAGGAGAGCGCGTCGGCGGCGACGTTGGTCCCGACCACGGACTTCCAGGTCACCGCGCCGCGCGCCGGGTAGTTGATGGACGCTCCGAGCATCGCCGCTGCGGAAGCCTCGCTGGTGCAGGCTTCGACGTGCACGCCGAGGTCGTCCAGGTAGTCGCGCGCCTGGACCATCACGTCAAGCAGGTGCGACACAGGCGCGCCCTGGTAGCCGCCGACATAGGACACGCCCGACTGCAGCAGCGCCTTGGTCACCGCGAGGATGCCCTCGCCGTGGAAGGTCTGGCCGTCGCCCAGGCGCAGGGACTCTATTTCCTTAGTAAATTGCCGTTCCACAGTTTGTCCCACCAAGAAGGGTTTTGAATAACTTCAGCCCGATAGAAGGAGGGGCAGAGCACGGCGGCGTGGGCGTTCTCGCCGCATAGCCCGCAGCCCACGCAGCCCTCGATCACCGTGGCCACCGGATCGCGGCGCAGCGGGTCCGGGTTGTCCTTGATGGTCAGGGTGGGGCAGCCGGAAAGCCGGATGCAGGAGTGGTCCCCGGTGCAGGTGTCTTCATCGACGCCGTACTTCACGCGGACGTGACGTTCCTTCCTCGCCAGTTTCTCAGCGACGACGGGTCGCAACTTCCGCTGGCGCTCGAGCTGGCATTCGCCCTCGGCGATGATCACCTTGAGCCCCTTGTAGTCGGTCGACATCGCGTCCTTCAGTACCTTGGTGACGTCGCCGACGCGGTAGTTGTCCACGGTCTTGACCCAGCCGACGCCGACGCCCTCGAGCGCGCGCTCGATCGCCATGTCGCCGGACTTGAATTCGCTGTGCTGCGGACTGGAGGGCAGCTCCTGCGTGCCGGTGGCGGAGCTGTAGCCATTCTTCATGATGACGAGGATGCCGTCGTCCTTGTTGAACACCGCGTTGGCGATGCTGGTGGTCAGGCCGTTGTGCCAGAAGCCGCCGTCGCCCATGACGCTCACCGTGCGCTTGCCGAACATGGCGTTCACGGCCGAGTTGGAGGCGAGCCCCAGGCCGTAGCCGAGCACGGTGTTGCCGATGTTGAACGGCGGCAGCGAGGAAAACAGGTGGCAGCCGATGTCCGCCGAAACGTGCACCGGCCCGGCGGTACGCTCGACGACTTTCATCGCCGAGAACACCGGGCGCTCCGGGCAGCCGACGCAGAATCCCGGGGGGCGTGTCGGGACCACGCCGAGCAACTGTGCCGCCTTCTCCTTGAGGGTTCTTACGGATTGAATTTCCTTCTCGGAATTCAAAAACTGCGAAATTCCGCTCAACACCACTTCACCTGTGTATTCCCCGGCCATCGGCAACAATCCCTTGCCGAGGATCATGACCTCGTTGGCGCCGGCGCGGCGCAGCGCGGCCTGCACCGCGTCTTCTATGTAGGCCGGCTGGCCTTCCTCGACGACCAGGACGCGCTTCTTCCCGGCGCAGAATTCGACGACCTCTTCCGGGATCATCGGGTAGGCCACGTTCATGCAATAGATGGGTACCTGCGTCGCGCCGAAAATATCTGCCAGCCCGACTTGTTGCAGCGCGCGGATCACCGCGTTGTACATCCCTCCCTGGCAGAGGATGCCGGTGTCAGTCATGGTGCCTGGGAATACTTCATTCAGCTTGTGCTTCCGGATGAAAGCCACGGCCGCCGGCCAGCGCACCTCGATCTTGTGCTTCTCCTGCGCGTAGGTGGCCGGAGGCAGGCAGATGCGGCCGTAGTCGAAGTCCGGGTTCTCCATCACATGCTTGCGCGAGATCGCGGGGGCGCGGTTCGCTTTGGTGCGGAAAGTGCCGTGCACGTGGCAGGCGCGGATGCGCAGCTGCAGCATCACCGGCGTGCTCGAGGCCTCCGACAGCTCGAAGCCCTGCTCGACGGCCTCGACGATCTTCGGCAGATTGGGGCGTGGGTCGAGCAGCCACATCTGCGACTTCATCGCGAAGGCGTGGGTGCGCTCCTGGATGATCGAGGAGCCTTCGCCGTAGTCCTCCCCCAGCACCAGCAGCGCACCGCCACGCACGCCCGCGGAGGCGAGGTTGGAGAGCGCGTCGGAGGCTACGTTGGTGCCGACCGTGGACTTGAAGGCGACCGCGCCGCGCATCGGGTAGTTGATCGAGGCGCCGAGCATCGCTGCCGCGCCCGCCTCGTTGGCATTGGTCTCGACGTGCACGCCGAGCTCATCCAGGATGCCGCGCGCGTCGTTCAGCACGTCCATGACATGGGACACCGGCGCGCCCTGGTAGCCGCCGACATAGGACACGCCAGACTGCAGCAGCGCCTTGGTGACCGCGAGAATGCCTTCGCCGTGGAAGGTGTCGCCTTCGCCGAGTTTCAGCAGTTCAACTTCCTGCGTGAAGGAGCGCTCCATACGTTTGAATTGTCAGGCAGATTGAGGTCAAACAGCTTAGCACTGCCCGGCCGCTTCGGTCGCCGAGTCGAGGACAACGTCGTCGCGCGGTTTCTCGTCTGCGGCGATCCTCAGCACGGGTTTGCCAGGATCTACTTCGCGAGGAGCGGATTCGCCTCGCCGAGCGCGTCTATTGCCCAAGCGGCGCCAAGCCTATAGATTGCCATGTGGATTTTTACCAATACGGCTCGGGAGGCGACATTAACACCATTGCGCGCCGTCACACCCAGGCCGGGGAGCGGGAGAATGGGCAAATCGAGCGGTGCCGTGCGTTCAGGCGCGGATAGATTGTCCTATCCGTTGTCGGACTGATAAGGGTGTCGTCGGATCCCATCGGCGACACCTGCGTCGCCTGCCTGGACCGCTGGATGGCGGCCCTGAACCGCTACGACGCCGCCGGGATGGACGCGGAGCTGCACTTCCCGCATGTGCGGTTCGCCGAAGGCAAGGTCTCGGTCCTCGACAAGCCTGGCGGCAATCCGATGGGCCTGTTCGAGCGGCTGAAGCGCGAGAGCGGCTGGCACCACAGCGCGTGGAACCGCCGCGAGATCGTCCAGCGCAACGACACCCAGGTCCACTTCGCCGTGAACTACGCCCGCTATCGGGCCGACGACAGCGTCATCGGGCACTACGACTCGCTCTATGTCCTGGCCCTGCACGACGGGCGCTGGGGCGTGCAGATGCGGTCGAGCCTCGGGCCCTAGGCCCGACTAAGGCTGCAACTTCCCCTCGAGGTGCCGGACGACGATCGTGCTGTCGGGCGGATAGCAATCGGGCGCGACCTGCGTCAGCTGCGCCAGCACGCAGAGCCACTTGCCGCCTTCCAGCAGGTAGGTATCGGTGTAGCGGGTCATCCCGACCGTCTCGGTCCCATCGCGCACCCGTACCCAGCGTGTGGGGAGGTGGTCGCTCATGGGGCCATTGCACCGCGGCGCGGACGGTCCGACTTGGAGAAAATTGCGGCGAAGGCCGACCGTCCTGCCTGTGATAGCTTGCTGCCTGCTACCAGCACAGGGAAGACAACGATGCCGACCTATGCATTCACGACCGCCAGGGAGTTGACGGCCGATCAGCGCGCGAAGCTCGTCGAAAGCGTGACGACCATCCACCAGGTGGAAGCGAAGGCGCCGCGCTACTTCGTTCAGGTGGTGTTCTACAAGCTTGAGCCGGGCGCGATGTTCATCGGCGGCGAGGCGGCCTCCCCGGACCACGTCTGGGTGCGGTCCGATATCCGGTCCGGTCGGACCCGCGAGCAGAAGGCGAGGATGCTCCAGCGCATCATGCGGGAGACCAGCGAGATCCTCGGCATCTCGGAGCAAGCCGTCTGGGTCTATATCTCGGACATCCCGGCGCATGGCGTCCTGGAGTTCGGCAACGTCCTGCCGGAGCCGGGCGAAGAGGAGAAATGGCTGGCCTCACTGCCTGGCGCGTTGCGCGAGAAGCTCGTGCGGGCAGCCTGAGATGCTCTGGCTGCGTCCGACCTGCGAGAACCGCAACCGCGTGCTGCCGCCGGAGCAGCCTAGCAACCACCTATTTCAGGCCGCTGCGTTGCTCCATGAGTTGGGGCCGGTCGATCCAGTCCGCGAGGGAGTCGATCCCCGCGCGATCCATGCCTGCGGCCTTGAAGTGTGGCTTCCACTGTTCCACCACCTTTGCCACGCCTCGCGCCTCATTCACTGCTTCCTGCCGATTCATGCCGTAGGCGTGGAACATGGATAGCGCATTGTCCACACTTGAAACGGCTCCGTCGGCGCCCACAATCATCGCCTGATAGCCTAGCGCCTGCGCAGTGGGCAGGACGTCGAAGGCCGGAGCCAGCAGATAGTGCTGAGAATCCGTCAGCAGAAGCACGTGGTTCTTCTCGTGATCGTCAGTGTTGTCGATGAAGATGTTGAATATGAGGCGTCGGAACAACTCACGCATTTGTAATCGGTTGCGCCCGCCCTCGCCAGCGCCGCGCCTGCGAAGCAGTTGCGCCAGGGCCGGATAGGACAATTCCGCGCCAGCTGCCTTCAGTGCAACATTCGCCGATAGTGCGTGCAGCCGCTTGCCCGCAACGCGATCGAAGCGCCTTACTGCGACGGCCGCGCCGCTCGCGAGCCTGACGGGCCGCGTCTCGGCTGCCTCGATACCTGCCTTCGACGCCAGCGTCATCGCGGCATGCTCGGCGAGCGGTGCTGCGAACCCGCCCTCATCGGCAAACTTCAGCACCCACGACGCACCATCGATCCCCAACAGGGCCTTGGGTTGCGCCCCACCCATCGTGGCCCCAGGTGCGATCAGGCGCCGGTGCCGCTCGTCGATGTTTTCTCCGGCGAGTACGCGACGCACGATTGCGTGCAGTTCTTCAACATCGGATAGCGACGGCAACGGGCCTGGCGCGCGCGGCAGATAGCTCTCCGCAGAAGCCGAAACCCCCAGTGCGCCGAAGCGCTCGTCTCCGGCAAAGAGGAGCATTTCCATCAGGGAAAGCCGCGGTGGATGCTCCAACAACCGTATCACGCGCTCACCCCACCGGTCTGGGCGCGCATCATCTACCGCGCCGGCCGCAGTATTCTTTTCCCGCGGCAGGTGCTCCATGTCTGTGAGCGGCAAGTCTTCGCTCAACGCGAAGCCACGGCGCAGCCATTCCTTCCCGTAACGCAGCGAGACACCGCGGGCGGACAGAACAAGATTCAGGTCGCCAACCAGTTCAGGTCGATTCCCGCCCAGATACCAGAGATACAAGATATCAACCGGTTGGTACCGCGCGGCGCGGCTCATGGCGCCCCGCGCTTACGGGCGAGCCTGCCCGCGATCGACGCCCGCGAGCGCACGCTGCGCCGGCGGACCGCGTCGCGCACATCGGATTCGAGAGCACCCAGATCCTTGGCCGGGTCGGCGATCTCTGCCAGTGCGGCTGCGCGGCCCATCATCCACAGCGCGGTCACGTAAATGCCAATACCCACCCCGGGATCGCCCCGCTCCATCCGTATCAGGGTTGGCACGGAAACGCCGATGCGCTTAGCCCATTGGCGTTGTGATTCCATGCGCCGCAGGCGTGCGAGCGCCAGATGCTCTCCCAAGCGAGCCAACGCGCTTCGTGCCTCTGCGGGTATGGCATCGCGTTGGGATAGACTCTTGGACACATATAAAGTTTATCATAAATAGGGTAATTGATAAACTATATGTTACTTAAAGGTCTTGGATCGAGGTCGTGGGACCCATGCCCAGACTTGGATCACGCACTCCTCGCCCTTGGCCCCGTCGTATTGGATCTTGTTGGTGTAATGCGCGACGTAGCTGCCCGCGGGCAGCTCCATTCAGCCGATGAGGCCGGGCAGCCAGGTAGCTATTGCCGGCACGAAGAACACCAGCACCAGCACCACGATGCTGATCAGGAGGAACGGCATCACCGCGCTGAAGATGTGCAGCATCGTGACCTGCGGCGGCGCCACGCCCTTCATGGTCATGAGCAGCAGGCCGTGCGGCGGCATCAGGAGTCCCAGCTGCATGCAGATCAGGAACATGACGCCGAACCACACCAGGTCCACGCCCATGGCCTGCACCACCGGCATGAAGATCGGCAGCGTGATCATCATCATGCTGACCTGCTCGACGAACACGCCGAGAAAGATCAGCAGCAGCATCATGCCGGCGATCACCGCCATCGGCGGCAGCCCCATGCCGGTGATCAGCTGCGCCAGGCCGTTGCTCGCGCCCGAAAACGACAGGATCTGCGAGAAGGTGGTGGCGCCGACGATGATGAACAGGATCATGCCGGAGATTCCGGCGGTTCCCCGAAGCGCTTGAATCAGATTTTTCACGCTTAAAACCCCATAGAGCAGGGCAAGAACCATCGTTGCGAAGGCCCCCAGCGCCGCGCACTCGGTCGGCGTCGCCCAGCCGGCGATCATGGCGCCCACCACGATGACGAAGATGGACACCAGCGGCACCACGTACTGCAGGAAGGGCTGGAACCGTTGCCAGCCATGGTGTTCGTCGAACGAGGTCTTCGGCGCGAGCTCCGGATTCATCCTCACGCGCATGATGATGTAGGCGATGAAGATCGCCGAGAGGATCAGCCCGGGTACGATGCCGCCGACCAGCAGCTTGGAGATCGAAATGCCCGACAGGCTTCCCAGCAGCACCGTCAGCGCGGAGGGCGGGATCAGCATGTCCACCGCACCGATCGCCATGATCGGGCCGGTGGCGATGGTCGGGTGATAGCCGCGCGCCAGCATCAGCGGCAGCATCAGGCTGCCCAGCATGGCGGTGGTGGCGATGGTGGACCCGGAGATCGCCGAGAACACTGTGCCCGCGACCACCGCGATCACGGCCAGGCGCCCCGGCACGTCGCGGATGAGGCGTTCCACGCCGTCGATCACCTTCACCGCCAGTCCCGTGTGGAACAGCACTTCGCCCATGAGGATGAAGAGCGGTATCGGCGTCAGCGCGAAGCTGGTCACCGACGCGACGCTGTTGCGCGCGAGCTGCATCATTCCCGCGTCGCCGCCCAGGAAGATCGCCGCGCCGAGCAGGTTGATCGCCAGGAACGCGAACGCGACCGGCAGGCCGACGAACATCAGCACCGTGGAGCCGCCGAGCAGCAACCAAGCCGCCGCTTGCCAGGACATGCCTTTGATCTCCCGTGCTATGCCGCGCTGACCGCATCGGTGCGCGGTCCGCGCTCGGCGGCATACAGGCGTTGCATGCGGAACAGGACCTCGATCGCGAGCAGCGTGAAGGCCGCCGGCAGAGGCGCGAGCAGCCACCATTCAGGGACCGACAGCACCTTGACGACCGTGCCGCCGATGGCGTGGCTGGAGAGGACGGCCTTGACGCCGTAGAAGGCGATCACGGCGCAGCAGCCGAGCGCGATCAGGTCCACCGCCCACTCGCAATACCAGGCCAGCTTGCGCGGAATCACGCGCAGCAG
>JANNXB010000184.1:0-2016 GCA_031409355.1 Betaproteobacteria bacterium
CGGGGATGCACTTCCATCTTCATCTGCGGCAAGCCCGGAATGCTTACCTTGAATTTCGGTGACGCCACCTCGAAGGCGAAGCCCTGCGCCCGGCAGGACGAGCTCAGGAACAGGAGGAGGACCGCGATCGCGGCGCCGAGGTTCTGCATTAGCGGACGAGTTTTCATTGCGGACCGTGCAAGAATAGACCGAATAGGCACTGATTCCAAGGAGACGAACGGATGAGCACAGTCGCTTTCATAGGTTTGGGCGCGATGGGTTCGCGCATGGCGATGAACCTGCACGCGGCGGGGCACAAGCTGCGCGTCTACAACCGGGACAAGGCAAAGGCACGACCCTTTGCGGACAAAGGCATCGAAGTCTGCGACTCGCCCGCGGCGGCGGCGAAGGGCGCGGAGTTCGTGTGCTCGATTGTGTCCGACGACATCGCCACACGCGAAGTGATGCTGGGTGCTTCGGGCGTATTCAGCGCCGCGGCTTCCGGCACCATCGTGCTGGATTCGAGCACCAACACACCCGCGATGTCCCGCGAAGCAGCCAAGGCCGCGGCGGCGAAGGGGATCATCTACCTGGACGCGCCGGTTTCCGGTTCGCTGGCGCAGGCGCAGGGCAAGGAGCTGGTGATCCTGGTGGGCGGCGACAAGGCCGGGTTCGACAAGGCGCAACCGGTGCTGCTGGCGATGGGCCGCATGGTGCGGCGCATCGGCGATTCGGGCGCGGGCGCGACACTGAAGCTCATCAACAACATGCTCACTGCGACGCTCACTGCGGCGATTGGAGAGGGAGCGCAGATGGCGGAAGCGGCCAACCTGGACCGGGACGCCGCGATGGAAGTCCTGAACGAAGGCGCGGCGGGCTCCCGGGCGATGAAGACCAAGCTGCCGAAAATGTTCAAGCGCGACTTTTCGCCGCAGTTCCAGCTGGAACTCATGGACAAGGACCTGCGCTATTTCCTCGCGCTGGCGCAGGAGCTCGATCGCCCCGCGCCGATCGCCTCGCTGGTGCGCAGCCAGTACCAGGCGGCCCGGCGCGCGCAGCTCGGCAAGCTGGATTCCTGCGCGGTGTTCCTGCAGGGCGCGGGCGAGCGGCCGAAGACCTAGCGCCGCTCGACGCGCTCGCGGGTCGCGTCCGGAATCCTGAATTCCGGATATCGCTTGCGGAATTCCGCGAGGGCCTCGTCCGCCTCCTCGTGCCTGCCCTGCCCGCGCAGCTCTGCAATTCGTTCCAGCTCGCGCTCGGGCGTGTCGCCCGTTTTCGCGGCCTGAGGTTTTTCCTGGGGTTCAGCACGTTTCGCCAGTGCCTGGATCGCGCCCATCCGCGGCGCGCGCTCGGCCGCCTCCGCATCGCGCGAAGTGCGTCCTTCCATCTGGCGCGCGGCTTCGCCGGTCACGCTGGAGGCCGGGCCCCGGGAATCGCGCGCGTCGTCGGCCCGCGCGGCGGCACTGGCCGCACCCGCGGCACCGGGGACACGTTCCGGCGCCTGGCTCGCCGCAAACGGTTGCGGTTCGCGCGCCGGGGGCGGGGCCGGCGTGGGAGCCGCAGCGGGCCTGGGGGCGAGCTTCAGGTCGGCCGTGGCCTTCAGCTTCAATTCCTCTTTCGCATCGACTGGGGAAGCCGCCGGGGCAGGCGGGTCGGTGCGCTGCGCCACGGGCGATTCGATGCCCGGCCGTTCGATCTGCATGTTCAGGGTCACGGCGACGGCAAGTACCAGGACCGCGGCGGTGGCCAGCGGCGCGTACCAGCGCCGGCCGGCGCCCGCCTCGCGCCGCGCGGCGGCGAGGATCGCCTCGTCAAGCGCGCGCGGCGGCTCCTCGGTGCCCAGCTCCCGGTACTTTTTCGAGATTTCTGCTTCGTCAGTCATCGTGCTTGGTCTCAATCAAGCATGGCCTCTTTCAGCTTGGACAACGCATAGCGCAACCTGCTCTTGGCCGCTTCCTCGCTGCTGCCGGTGGCGCGCGCAATCTCGGCCACGCTCATCTCCGCCTCTTCGTGCAGCAGGAAGGCCTGGCGCTGCGC
>JANNXB010000185.1:0-1660 GCA_031409355.1 Betaproteobacteria bacterium
CAGGTCCTTCAATTCCCGATAGCGGGCAACGTCCGCGCCGGGCTCGGGAATCGCCATCAGGCCGCGCAACTTCAGGCGCGGCAAGGTGTTTATTGCTTTTGCAAATGAATGTACGTCCTCAGGGGCGACGCCGCTTTTTGACGCCTCGCCCGAAACATTCACCTGGATCAGGACGTTCAGCGCGGGCATGCCGGCAGGGCGCTGGTCGGAGAGCCGGCGCGCGACCTTCTCGCTCTCGATGGTGTGCACCCAATCGAAGCGCGCCGCGACGAGCCGGGTCTTGTTGCTCTGAAGGGGCCCGATGAGATGCCATTCAATGTCGTGACCGGTTAGCGCATCCATCTTCTCCACGGCTTCCTGCACATAGTTCTCGCCAAAAGCGCCCTGGCCGGCGGCGAGAGCCTCGCCCACGAGCGCCGCAGGATGGGTCTTCGAGACTGCCAAAAGCGTCACGCTGCCGGGCTCGCGCGCGGCCGCCGCGGCGGCGCGTGCAATGCGCCCCCGAATGGCTTGCAAGTTGTCATCGATTACCCGCATACTTTGGCCCATTGCTATTGGAGGAATTGTAATGGATCTCACTGAATTGCTTGCGTTTGTCGTCAAGAACAAAGCCTCCGACCTGCACCTGTCCTCGGGCCTGCCGCCGATGATCCGCGTGCACGGCGACATCAAGCGCATCAACCTGCCCGCGATGGAGCACAAGGACGTGCACGGCATGCTGTACGACATCATGAACGACGGGCAGCGCAAGTTCTACGAAGAGAACCTGGAGTGCGACTTTTCGTTCGCGATCCCGAACCTTGCCCGCTTCCGCGTCAACGCCTTCGTGCAGAACCGCGGCGCCGGCGCGGTGCTGCGGACGATTCCCTCGAAGATCCTGTCCCTGGAACAACTGAAGTGCCCGAAGTCCTTCGAGCAGATCGCCGACCAGCCGCGCGGCGTGGTGCTGGTGACCGGCCCGACCGGCTCGGGCAAGTCGACCACCCTCGCGGCGATGGTGAACCACAAGAACGAGACCGAGGAAGGCCACATCCTCACCATCGAGGACCCGATCGAATTCGTGCACGATTCGAAGAAGTGCCTCATCAACCAGCGCGAAGTCGGCCCGCATACGCTGTCGTTCTCCAACGCGCTGCGCAGCGCGCTGCGGGAAGATCCGGACGTGATCCTGGTGGGCGAAATGCGCGACCTGGAGACCATCCGCCTCGCGCTCTCGGGCGCGGAAACCGGCCACCTGGTGTTCGGCACGCTGCACACCTCGTCGGCGGCGAAGACCATCGACCGGATCGTCGACGTGTTCCCGGCGGCGGAAAAGGAAATGATCCGCGCCATGATCTCCGAGTCGATCCGCGCCATCATCTCCCAGACCCTGCTCAAGACCAAGGACGGCGCCGGCCGGGTCGCGGCGCACGAAATCATGGTCGGCACGCCCGCGATCCGCAACCTGATCCGCGAGAACAAGATCGCGCAGATGTACTCGGCGATCCAGACCGGCGCGCAACTCGGCATGCAGACGCTCGACCAGAACCTGCAGGACCTGGTCAAGAAAAACATCGTCGCGATGGCCGAGGCGCGCAGCAAGGCCGCCAATAAAGACAACTTCGCCGGAGGCTAGGCCATGGAACGCGAACAGGCAGTCAAGTTCATATACGACCTCCTT
>JANNXB010000186.1:0-3892 GCA_031409355.1 Betaproteobacteria bacterium
GCTCGGCCATATCCGCCGCCACAGCCCGCACCCGATCGCCTCGTGCGAGACCCTGCTCGGCGTGCGCGAGTTCCTGCCCTACTTTCGCGAACAGGCGATGGACGTGGCGATCATCGACACGCCCTGGAACGGGGTCTGGCAATCGATGAAAATTGCCACGCTCGCCGAGGCGCACGAAGTCAACGTCGCGCCGCATAATTTCTACGGCCACCTGTGCACCATGATGAACGCGCACTTTGCCGCCGCGGTGCCCAACCTGCGCATCGTGGAGACCGACATCGACCGGCTCGAATGGGACCATGAACTGTTCACCCATCTGCCCGAGTACGTGGATGGCCACCTGCTGATACCCGAGCGTCCGGGCTGGGGCACCGAGCCCATCGAGGCGGCGCTGCGTGCGCATCCGCCCAAGGCGCGCGCAGGACTGCTGCACTACGACAGAAAAAGCTGACTGCGGTACGCAGCAGTTATCTGTCCAGGTGCAGGCCGATGACGTTGTTGATGCGGTTGTTGGAGTTGTAGATGCCGACGATCTGCACTGCCTCGAAGATCTGCTTCTCGTCCAGGCCCGCGCGGCGCAGCGCGCCGATCCAGGTTTCGTCGGCGTCCGCCGGACGCACGGTGAGCTTCCAGGCGAATTCGGCCAGCGCGCGTTGCCGCGGCGGCAGGCTGGCGCGCCGCCAGGAAATCGTGATTTCTTCGACCTTGACGCCATCCATGCCGTGCTTGCGCAGGGCGGCCGCATGGGCGTTGACGCAGGGTTCGCAGCGGTTTTCCACGCTTACCACCAGCGCGAGCAGCTCGCGCTCGATGCCGGGCAGGACGCAGTCGTCGCTGCGCATCAGCCGATCCAGGAAGCGCTGGTAGAGCGCGAGGCGCCCGGGGCCGAAGGGCAGCTTGAGGAAATTGCGCACGTAGCCCAGGCGCTGCACGCTTTCCTTGTGCAATTCGCGCACGTCGGGCGCGAAGGATTTGGGCACGGGGAGGCGGAGCCAGGAGATGCTTTTTTTCATTTGGGTGGTCCTGATGTTCCGAGGCCGGTGCGGGTAGCCTCGGTGTCGATGATGGAGGAGGGCGGAACGTTGGCCAGGTTGACATCCGGGCCGAGCGCGGTCACCAGAGCCTTCTTCATGTCCTCGATGTCGCAACTGCGCACATCGCTGATCCAGGGGCCGGGCAGCTCGATCATGACGCGCGACATGTCCAGCGATTTCACCAGCAGCTCGATGGTCTTCTTACGCAGCTTGCCCTTCTCGACCAACTCTGCTGCTTCCACCAGCACCAGCGCAGCGCCGGCCTCGAAGCAGATCTCCGCCTGGCCGATCAGCAGGGCAGGGTTGCTCAAGGTGTCCTTCGAGCCGACTTCTCCATAAACGATGAGCCCCGATTTGACGGCTGCGCGAATCTGGCTGCGCCGCTCCTTGTCGGTGAGCGGCACGGTGTTGTCGGAGATTTCGATCGCCTCGAAACCGAGCGCGAGGGATTCTTCATAGTACTTCGGCAGCGCCTTCGCGCCCTGCGTGGCGAAGACGTATTCGTGGAACTGGCCGCCGAGGAAGGGCTGGATGGCGTTCTTCTGGTACAGCTTCAGCTTCTTCACCAGCTGCTTGCGCGGATACAGGCGCGCGGTGCCGGTCTTGATCTTGGCCAGGTCGATGTAGTCGCCGCCGAGCGCGAGCAGGTCGCGTGCGTAGGCGAGCGGCAAGCCGTCATCGACGATCATGGTGCGGCCGTTCGCGCGCGGCTTGCCCGTGCTGCGCGCCTTGGTGATCGGGACGAAGTGAAACGGCGGGTTTTTCATTGGACGCTGGGATAATATCAGCAGCATGAAGCCCGCATCTCGTCCTCGCAATATTTTGGTGATCATGTCGGACGAGCACAACCCGAAGGTGCTGGGCTGCGCTGGACACCCGGTAATCCACACCCCGAACCTCGACGCGCTCGCCGCGCGCGGCACGCGCTTCACGTCGTGCTACACCACCAGCCCGGTCTGCATCCCGGCGCGCGCGGGCTTTGCCTGCGGCAAGTACATCCACCAGATCGGCTACTGGGACAACGCCGACGCCTACGATGGCGCCGCGCCTTCCTGGCACCACCTGCTGCGCGAGAGCGGCCACCGCGTGGCCTCGGTCGGCAAGCTGCATTTCCACCTCGCGGGCGAAGACCACGGCTTCAGCGAAGAAATCATCCCCATGCACATCTACCAGGGCAAGGGCGACCTGCTGGGGCTGATCCGCGACGACATGCCGCCGCGCGGCAACTCGAAGAAGATGATCGCCATGGCCGGGCCGGGCGAATCCACCTATACGTTCTACGACAAGGACATCTGTTCGCGCGCCCAGGTCTGGCTGCATGAAGAGGCAGAGCGGGAAACGGTGAACAAGCCGGACAAACCCTGGGTGCTGTTCGTCTCCTTCGTCGCGCCGCACTTTCCGCTCACCGCGCCGCCAGAGCACTACTACAGATACTGGAGACGCGAGCTGCCGATGCCGAAACTCTATGCACGCGAGGAGAGGCCGAAGCATCCGTACATCGTCGATTACGGAAACAATTTCAACTATGACGACTATTTCGAGTCGCCGGAAGACGTGAAGAAGGCGCTGTCGGGCTACTTCGGCCTGGTGTCCTATCTGGACGAGAACGTCGGCAAGGTGCTCGGCGCGCTGCGCGATTCGGGCATGATGGAGGACACGGTGGTGATGTACACCAGCGACCACGGCGACAACCTGGGCGCGCGCGGCCTGTGGGGCAAGTCCACCATGTACGAGGAGATCGCGGGCGTGCCGATGATCCTCGCCGGGCCGGGCGTGCCGGCAGGCAAGCGCGTCGATACGCCGGTCAGCCACGTCGATGCGTTCCCGACACTGATGGAGATCGCGGGCGAGAAAATGCCCGAAGGCTATCCAGGCTTTTCTTTGACAAAAATAAGTGAGGGTTTGAAACCAAGCCGGACGGTTCTTTCCGAGTACCACGGCATGGGCTCCAGCACCGGCGCCTTCGCGGTGCGCGTCGGCAAGTGGAAGTACGTGCACTACGCCAAGTACGGCCCGCAGCTGTTCAACCTCGAGACCGATCCCGACGAGACGCGCGACCTCGCGACCGACCCGGCGCACGCGAAAGTGCTGGAAGAGTGCCGTGCCGCGCTGTACCGGATCTGCGATCCGCAGGAAGTGGACCGCCGCGCGCGGGCGCGCCAGGCCGAGCTGCTCGCCGCCAACGGTGGGCGCGAAGCGGTGATCAAGCGAGGCGATTTCGGTTTTACTCCTGCACCTGGAACCGTGGCGGACTTCAAATAAAAAAAATTCTGCTTTGCCTGCTGTTCTCCAGTGCTTCGGTGTTTGCGCAGGACTGGCCAAACAAACCGGTGCGCGTCATCGTGCCGTACCCGCCCGGCGGCGGGCACGATTTCGCCTCGCGCGTCGTCGCGCAGCGCCTTTCGGATGTCCTCAAGCAGCCGTTCCCGGTCGAGAACCGCACCGGGGCCTCGGGTACCATCGGCGCGGAATACACTGCCAAGAGCGCGCCGGACGGCTACACGTTCATGGTGGCTTCGCCCGCTGAAACCGTGGTTGGCGGCTTCGCCGGCCTGAAGATGAATTACGACTGGGAGAAGGACCTCGCGCCAGTGACGGTGATCGGCGAGACGCCGCTCGCTATCACGGTGCATCCGTCGGTGCCGGCAAAGACCATCCAGGAACTGCTCGCCTACGCAAAGAAGAACCCTGGCAAGCTTTCCTACGGCACCCCGGGCTCGGGCAGCACCATGCACTTCGCGGGCGAATCGCTGAAGGCGATCGCCGGCATCTTCATCGTGCACATCCCCTACCGCGGCGCGGGACCGGCTGTCGCGGACCTGCTCGGCGGCCAGGTGCCGATGGGCATCGCCGGCCTG